>JAPUIR010000290.1 GCA_027296805.1 Chloroflexota bacterium
CGGCGAGCCCTCGGCTCGACGTCGGTACAACGCGGTCCGGGTCATCCTCTAGCGCAAAGCTCATGCCGAGGATGTTGTTATGGGTGTAACTGAACGGCCACTGCCCCACCACTTCCTCCGTCGGGTGGAGGGAGCTCAAGCCAAAGCCGGCCGCGGGCATCGAGAAGACGCCGCCGCGTTGCGGCGTGCCCAGCTGCCTCGTCTGCGGGCCGATCACTGACCAGTGGTGGGTCCGCAGCACGCCCTGCGATTCGAGGGCCGAGTACTGCGGCGGCACCGGGTAGTCGATGGCGCCGAGCGTCTGCTCTTCCATCTGCTGATCGGCGACCTGGTCTGCGACTTGGTCCACCTGGTCCGCCTGGTCCGTGACCTGGTCGGCGACGGCTGCGTCGTCATCGTCGTCGTCGCCGCCGCAGCCCACGAGGGCGAGCCCGGCCGCGCCAACACCCGCACGGGCGCTCGCTCGCAACATGCCTCGCCGACTGATCCGCCTGTTTTTCGTTCGCTGCCAATAGTTCGACATCTCTTCCCCCTGTCGGCGCCCAGTCTGGGTTTTCTCGAGGTAGCTTGTCAACTCGATTCAGAAGTAATTCAGCGATATTTTTGAGAAACATCAATCAAATGGCATTATTCGCTTGGGAAATCCCGAACGAGCGGGGGCCATGCGCCTCGAACGGCGTCCGACACGCGGAGCCAGAGCCGGGACGGGTGCGCGGCGGAATGATGCACGCTGTGCTGGGCGGCGACGAACTCCGTCGCGGTGGCGGCGAGCTCGCCGGTCTGGGGGTTGCGATCGAAACGGGGGTAGCTGCCGGCGGAGACCTCCAGCCGCAGACGGCTGCCGGGCTCGAAACGATTACTCGTGTTCAGGAGGTCCAGCTCAAGCTGATAGACGTGGCCGGGACGCATACGGGTCTCCCCCTGGGGCAGCGCGTAGCGGCTCCGGACGACGCCCTCGCTGAGGTTTCGCGCAAAGCCTTCGGGCGAGACCTCCAGAAGCTTCGCGGTGAAATCCGCCTCGGGGGCGTCGCTGGCGACGGAGAGCTCGAGTCGCAGCGGTCCGTGGATCTCGAAGGGCTGTTCGAAGGGAGGCGTGCTGTAGACCAGGACGTCGTCGCGCTCTTCAACTCGGCGGTGGTCGAAGGCGCCATCGAAGCGGCCGCCGCCGCCCACGGTGGGCACGGGATTGAGCGGGTCATAGCGGAAAGTATCGGAGGGCTCTTCCCCCGGGGCGTCGGGCGAGAGCGCTCCATCGCCGCTCAAACTGTTGGCGTGTCCTTCGCTGTGTAGATGGAGCGCCACCGTCGATACCTCTGTCGGGGGCCAGCTCTCCGCCGTGCGCCATTCGTTGCTGCCCATGGTGAAGTAGCGCACGGGCGCAACCAGCGACGCGGGCAGCGGTTCGTCCCGGAGCCAGTGGTCGAACCAGGAGTAGGCGAGTTCCTGCATGTCGAGGCGGGCATCCCAGCCGAAGTCGACCGCGCCAGCGACGTTTTGCGCACCGCCCGACGCGCCATGATTCCAGGGTCCGACGACCAGGCGCGTACCATCCCGTGCGGCCTCCGTGGCGCCCTGTTCCCGTAGCGCGAGGAAGTTTTGGATGGGCCCGGCGGCGAAGAGGTCGTACCAGCCGCCGACACTGAGCGCGGGAACGGTAATCCTGCCCGCGTTGGCGCGGATGCTCACCTGACGCCAGAACTCGTCGTCGGGCGGTGTGTCGAGCCAGTCGCGCAGGACTGGGCTGGGCGCGAGCTCCGTAAAGAAGCGGTGCTCGCGCAGCGGCGTCTCCGAGCAGGTCTTGCGTAGTTTCATCAGCCCGGCGAAGACCTCTTCCTCCCGGCTGCGATAGGTGGCCTCGTCGACGCCGGCCCGGCGCAGCCCGGCCAGGCCGAAGAACTGCACGGCCCAGCCGAAGACGAAGCCCAGGTAGAAGGCGCCGCCCTGGTAGATCCAGCCGTCGTGGTAGTCGGATCCGGTGAGCGCCGCGTAGATGGCCTGCAATGAAGGCGGCGCCGCGATCGATGCGAGCCAGGGAGTCGCGCCCATGTACGAAACGCCAAGCATGCCCACCCGCCCGTTGGCCCAGGGCTGTGCGGCGCACCACTCCACGGTGTCGTAGCCGTCGTCGATCTCCTGCAAGAACGGGGTGAACTCGCCCTCCGAGGACCACGTCCCGCGGCAGTCTTGGATGACGAAGGTGTAGCCCCGTTCCACGGCGTCGATCGGAGAGAAGCCGCGCGCTTCGGTGCCGTCCTTGCCATACGGGGTGCGCAGCAGGAGCACCGGGGCGGGCCCGCGATCGGGATCGTGGTAGACGTCGGCGCGGAGAACCACGCCGTCGCGCATCGGCGCGGCCACTTGCCGTTCGATCAAGATCGACATTAGGTGGCTGGGTCGGTGATGGCCAAGCCACGCTCCGCCTTGTAGGGCTGGATCACCTCTTCGCCGAAGAGCCGCACCGACTTGTGGATCTGCTCTGGGGTGAGGAGGGGCAGCTCCATGTAAAGGATCATCTGATCGGCGCCGGCGGCTTCGAAGATATCGACGACGCGGCGGCATTGGTCGGGCGTACCGACGGCCATCGACTCCAGCTTCATCAGCTTCTTGAAGCCGTCCGGGCCGGTGAGGTCGATCTTATTGCGCTGGTCCTGATAGGAGCGGTAACTGGGCGGCACCTCGCCGTAGGCCTTTTCCCATGCGCCCTGGACACGGGTACGTTCGTTGCCGTAGTACAGAGCGCCGGGACCACCCACCTCTTCCACCTCTCGGGCGGACTCGCCGCAGTAACCGACGGTGAAGGCTGCGAACTGGTTGGTGACCATGCCGGCTGGGGGCTGGGCCTGCTTGATTTTGTCGCGGTAGAGCTCGACGTATTCCCACGACTCGTTCGGATCGAGCAGGGTGAAATGGAGGAAGCCAAGCCCGTACTTGGCGGCCAACTCCACGGAGGTCTGCTGGCCACCGGCCATCCAGAGCGGCGGGTGTGGTTTCTGGTAGGGCCGGGGCAGCACCGTTCGCTTAGGAATTTTGTAGTACTTTCCCTCCCAGGCCACACGCTCCTGGGTCCAGTAGCGGGGGATGATCTGGATCGCCTCTTCCCACATGGGGCGGGTGTCTTCTGGATCGATCTCGAACGCCCTCAGCTCCAGGGCGGTGGCGGAGCGGCCCGTCCCGACGTCGAGGCGGCCATGGCTGAGAATGTCGAGAGCGGCGGTGCGCTCCACGACCCGCAGCGCGTGGTTGTACTGCTTCGGCAGCAGAGTGACCCCGTGGCCGATGCGCATCGTGGTGGTGTGTTGGGCGACGGCGGCGAGGAAGACCTCCGGCGCCGAGGAGTGGGCGAACTCCTCGGTAAAGTGGTGCTCCACCGCCCAGACGTTGTCGAAGCCCACGGCCTCTGCCGTCTTGATCTCCTCGATCACCTGCCAGTAGCGCTCATAGTCCGAGTTCTCGTGCCACGGTTTGGGCGTGTGGATCTCGTAGAGGATGCCGAAGCGCATACCAGTCTCCTCACGCGGCGTCTGGCCGCGAATGTCTCTCGATCGCAGACGCTAGCTGGCGGACTGCGCCTGCATGATTGGCGGCCGCGACGCCACGGGCGTCCAGCGGTCTTCCTGGTCGTCCCAGAGATCGCGCTCGATGGGCGGGATGCCATAGGAATATGCGAAGTCCATGGTGGTTCCCAAGACGAACCCGGCGATCACGCGACCGCCGGAGAGGCAGTCGAGCCAGGCGAGCTCCGGCGACACGGAGGGGCGGGTTGTAGAGGGCCAGGCTGTCGCCGATGACGAGCAGCGCCGCGCGCTCAGTGACCGGGGCGAGAGCCGCGGCAAGCAGGTTGGGAGACGGCGTCATCGCGCCGGCGTTCTGATGGTGCTCGTTGACCGCGAGGCCGTCGAAGCCCACTTGGTCGGCGTGCTTGAGCATCCGATAGAACATGCGCAGGGTCTCGCCCGCCTCGGCCGGATCGTGCAGTTCGGGGGGGACGTCCACCCAGGCGCTCGGGTAAGTATCGGCGAATCCGTCGGGCAGGTGGGGATAGGTGACCTCGGCGAAGCAGTGGAACTTCATCGACGGCTCCCGTCTGGACGCCCACGCTGGGCCCTTCCCCCAGGCGGACACGAACGCCGCAGGAGGGCGAAAGGGCCTCTTGAGAGCGCGAACTCCATCGAGCGAGAGTCTACCTAGGCGCCTTGGGATTGTCCAACATCATAGGACAGTTGGTTGGGATATTCAGTTGTTTTGGTCATTTCTCTTGACGATCATCTGAACGGGCTGATACTTTCGCAAGGAAACCGATGCTTCCTCCCAGGAGGCCCCCTACCACCCGCCAAGTGAGGTCACAGATATGGAATTTGGGCTGTTCTACGAACTCATCGCGCTGCGGCCCCATGACGACGCGGCCGTCCAACGCGCTTACGCCGAGGCGCTAGAACAGATCCAGTTTGCCGAGGAGATGGGCTTTGGGTACGTATGGGAGACGGAGCACCACTTTACCGAGAAGTTCTCGTACTCGTCGGCGCCGGAGTTGTTCCTCACGGCAGCGGCCCAGCGCACGTCCAAGATTCGACTGGGGCACGGCGTCGTCTTGCTGACGATGAACCACCCGGTGCGGGCGGCGGAGCGGGCGGCCGTGCTCGACATCCTCTCCAACGGGCGGCTGGAGTTCGGGACGGGGCGGGGGACGTCGGAGGCGGAGCTGGGCGGGTTCGATATCGATCCCGAGATCTCACGAGATATGTGGGACGAGGCGGTGCGGATGATTCCGAAAATGTGGACCCAGGACAGCTTCGAGCACAATGGCCGCTTCTGGCAGATCCCGCCTCGCAACGTGATCCCCAAGCCCGTGCAGAAACCTCACCCCCCGATGTGGGTCTCGGGCGTGAGCCCACACACGTTCGAGCTGGCGGCACAGATGGGGCTGGGGGTTCTCAGCTTCTCGCTCAGCGCACCGGGGCAGTCGGAGAAGGCGGTCGCGGCCTACAAGGACCAAGTCCAGCGGGCCGAACCCGTGGGCGAGTTCGTGAACAACAAGGTGGCCGCCTTCACGGTCACCCTCTGCCTCGAAGACAATGAGGAGGCGAAGGAGGTGGGCGGCTTCTCTGCGGCGGCGTACTCCGCGGGAGCGGCCTCGCTCTACGGCAAGTGGGAGAAGGACGAGGGCGCCTGGCGGGCCTGGTACGGGCGCGAGTATTTCGTAGAGCAGGAGGCGGAGCCCGGCGAGGTGGACAAACTGGTCGACCAAGCCGTCGTCTGCATCGGCGACCCCGAGGCCTGCATCCGGGTGATCAAGCACTGGGAAGAGGTTGGCGTCGACCAGATCATGTGCCTCATGCAAGGCGGCCGCATTCCCCACGACAAAGTGATGGAGTCGATCCGGCTCTTTGGAGAGCACGTGATCCCCTACTTCAACAAGCGGGCCGGCAAAGAGACCGTGGCGGCAACGTAGCCTTCCATCGGGCGGGCACCAGTCTGGGGGCCGGC
>JAPUIR010000291.1 GCA_027296805.1 Chloroflexota bacterium
GGCCGGGCTCGCTGGCCGCCAGAGCGCGGAGCGCGTCCTCCAGGGAGCGCACGTCCCGGTCGCCCATCGAGGTGATCACGTCTCCCGCCTCGAGGCCGGCGGCGTCCGCTGGCGAGCCGGGCACGACGCCGCTGACGATGAGTCCGGCGTCGCTCGCCTCTACCTGGATGCCCAAGCGCGCCCCGGAGGGCGGGGCATCGAAGCGAGGCTGGTCTTGGCCTTGGGAGGGGAACCGCGGCTGGTCGGGAGCCGGCCTGCCATCGCCGAACTGAGGCTGGATCGTGATGGGCCCGCCGATGGCGAAGCGGGGATCGTCGTCATCCAAGGCAAGGATGAGCGCCGCGAGCCCCAGGCCGATGCCCACGATCGCCGCGATGAGAGCCACGATGCTCAGAGAATTACTCTGCTCCATTGTTCGTTCCCTCTCCACGCGTCAAGATGAACCATGACTGGACGGTCGTTCAGCTATGAGCGACGTTCCGGCCGCTTGATCGTTGCCTGCGGGCGCAAGACGACGGTGAAGCCATGGTAAGAGCTTTGTAATGCGCCGCGTTTGGACATTGGGGTGGAGTCCTGGTGCCGAGTGGGTTGCCCGGGATTCGGTGGAACCCAGATCCGGGTCAGGACGTTAGATTGGAAGGGGAGACGAGTGCCAGACAGTGATGCGATCTATTTCCCGCCGTGCCAGCGCTGCGACATCGGGACCTTGGTCCCGTTCTCGGACTTTGGCGGGCAGGGGGCTTCGATCCACTACAAGGCTTGGGTCTGCACGAACCAGGATTGTGGATACAACCTCAAGATCCGGAACGGTGAGGTCTACATAGATGAGCCCATCGTCGACGGATCGCAGAGGGCCGTTCGCTAGCTTTGCCCATCATCCGCTGAGTGCCTTGAGGCCCGCGTGAGGCCGGGCCGTCCGCTGCGCCCGGCGTTGGCGGGCTGGCGCTTGGGGATCGGTGCGATCGGCGTGATCGCGATCCCGATCGTGGTGGCGGTGCTGCTGCTGACTGAGTTCAACGTCCTGCGCGACGCGGGCGAGGACGCGCCGCTTCTCAGCGACGTTCCCGCCGAGAGCGAAACGACGCCCGTCAACGATGAGCCGGACTTGACGGACTCCATCGCTGAAGAGGCGGAGGAAGCGGAGCAGGGCGACGCTCCCGTCGAAGAGGAGCCGACCGATTTGCCGCCGGCGGCGGAAGCCGAAGCGGCGCTCTACATCGTGGTACCGGGCGACACCCTGGCCTCGATCGCGCGGCGGTTCGAGCGCGACATTTTCGCCGTCGCGGCCTATAACGGCCTCGCCAACATCAACCGCCTGGACGTGGGGCAGGAGCTGCGTATCCCGCCCGCCGACTTCGTGGCGCCGGAGCCAGACCCCGTCGCGACGGAGGCAGACGCGACAGAAGATGGCGAAGCGGACCTGACGCCCGCCGAAACGTCGCCCCCCGGCACCTCACCTACCCAGTAGGGCCGGGAGTGTCCGGCCGAGACTTGTTCGCGGTCGAAGTCGTCCATACCCTGGTCGGAGCCGATGTCGGGGAGTGGCGCAGTCTGGCAGCGCGCTTCGTTCGGGACGAAGAGGCCGGAGGTTCAAATCCTCTCTCCCCGACCAACGGCAGTCCTTTAGCCCTCTGACTCCCTCTGAGCCCGTTTCGCGGCGACCGGCCCCAGTTGACCGGTGTCGTTGGGCTGACCACGTCCATCCCCAGCGGCCCCGCTCCCACGCCATGAATCCGACTCGAAGGCTGAGGCGGAACAAACCGACGGCGCCCGTCGTTGAGCCGAGCAACGGGGAGTGGGCGCGCGAAAGATGCCGCCGATGCAGCGGACGCGACGGATCGCGGGGGGCCTGCGGGTTCTGCGCTCACCCCTTCTCCTGTCTCTGATTCTTCTGCTGGCGTTGTTCACCGTGGCGGGCGCGACCCACTTCTGGCTCGTCGTGCGTGCCTTTTATCTGGTGGCATTGCTGCTGGGGATGGCCGCCGTCTGGACGGTGCTGCAGCACGTGGGGCTGCAGGGGAGCTGGCAGAGGGACGCGGGTCGTCTGATGGCCGGCGACCTGCTCGTGGAGCGCCTAGTGCTGCGCAATCGCATGCCCTGGCCGAAGCCGATCGTGGAGGTGCAACGACCGCGGAGTGGGGACCGTGAGGTGATGTATCGGACGGTCGCGCTACCAGGCCGCGGAGAGGCGACCGTGGAGTGGCGGACGGCTGGGCTGACGCGCGGACGCCATGCGCTGGGGACGGCCGTGGTGCGAACCTGGGACCCCTTCGGGATCTTTCCCCTGACGAGCCGGCACGGGGAGGGACGGGAGCTGCTGGTCTTGCCTAAGGCCGAGCTGTTGCCCGGCTTCCGCGCTCCAGCGCGCCAACGCGGCGCCGACGGGCGCTCGCGCCGTCCAAGCATCGCTCCCACGCCCATCGCGGGCAGCGTGCGGCCGTACGCCCTCGGGGACGACCGTCGATTGGTGCACTGGCCGCACACGCTTCGACGCGGCGAGCTGATGGTGAAGACGTTCGACACGGAGACGGGCGAAACCGCGAACGTGATCCTGGACCTGTCGGATGCGGGGGAGGCGCCCGGGGAGATCGTGGAGCTGGCGGTGGAGGCGGCGGCGTCGATCGTGCGGACGCTGATCGGCAAGGGGGCGCTGGTCAGCTTACGAATCCTGGGCGAACCGGAGTCGCTGTTGGAGCGGCTGCTTGGCCGAGCGGGCCTCGATCGCGCGCTGGAAGTGTTGGCGCTGGTCCGGCCGAAGTCGGCGTCGAAGCCCACGCCGGTGCGTCGGGGGCGCCTCCTGGCCTCGGTCAAAGGGGGCTGTGTGCTGGTCACGACGCGGATTGCCACCGCGGCGAGCGACGCGGCCGATCTGGCCGCGGGCGGTGGAGGCGTGGCGGTGGTCTTGGTCGCGCAACCCGCAGGCGACGTCGATGGGGCACGCGCGGCGATCGAAATGCGGGGCCGGCACGCCTATCACGTTCACCCGCAGATGCCCATCATCGAGGCGCTGAGTGCGCCCTGGGCGACGCGATGAGGTGGCTGCGACGGTCTCTGCCCAACCTCCTGCCGGCGGCGCTGACGCTGAGCATCGGACTGATCGTGGCCGACAGTGTTTTGCGCGCGGGCTGGGCGTCGGAGGTGCCGGCCTTGCGCGTCGTCGCGGTGCTCGCTGGGCTGGCCGCAATCGGGCTGGCACGGTCGAGGGTGCCGGGCTGGGCTGCGCTGTTGTTGGGGCTCCTGGGCGGTGTGGTGGTGGTGAGTGGGGCGGCCCTGGCGCTGCCCTCGCTGGCGGAGCACTCACTGCCGATCGACCGAGTGGTCGCGCTGGGGGAGCGCCTGGAGACCTGGGTCGCCGATGCGCTGCAGAACGACATTTCGACCGATTCCTTGCCGTTCGGCGTCGTGGTGGCGGCGGCGGTCTGGCTCGCGACCTGGATCGGCGCGTACGCGTACCAGCGTTGGCGTGAGCCGTGGCTGCTGGTCGTCCTGCCGGGCGTGGTCCTGGCGGTCAACGTGAGCTATCTGGGGCGATCGTTCGACTGGCACTTTGCGCTCTACGGAATCCTGGCCGGGCTGCTGATCGCGGAGGGACATCGCCAACGGGTGCTGGCGCGCGCGAGCTCCGGCTCATTGCCGCCCCGGGTGCAGTCGATCTCGCTGGCGATGGTGGTGCTGGTGAGCGTGGGTGGCGTGGCGGGCGCACACGCGCTGCCCCGGCTCGACCGCGAAGCGGAGTGGGCGGGCACCGTGGGATTGGTGACGACATCGGTCGCGGATCTGCGGGAGGACGTAAGCCGGCTCTTCGCTGGGGCGTCGCCCCCGACCGCGCCGGACGGTCTGCCCTTGGGACCGGTGCTGCCGCTAGCGGACATCGGCGGCGGCATCGATCGACTGGTGGCACGGGTGCAGCTGATCGGGGCGGAGGGGCCGACATACCTACGAGCGGTC
>JAPUIR010000292.1 GCA_027296805.1 Chloroflexota bacterium
GGGCTGCGCCGCGAGCTGGAGGCGCTCACGCCAGCGATGGAGATGTCGATCGGCGAGGCGGACGCAATCAGTGAGGGCGGTGTAGTAGGCGGCGACGCTCCCCACCCCGGCGTCGCCCAACACGACCACCAACGCGCCGTGTGTCGCTGTTCGCCAGGCGACGAGGGCATCCACCGGGACTGCGCTGGTCGTCGCGGAGGCAGGCGCCGCCGCAAGGGCCGCGGCGAGATCGTCGTAGTCCAGGGGTGGGCGGCTGTCGGAGGACGCCGTCATAGGTTGTTACTGCAATCACTTCGCTGGAGGCTCACGCGGCTCGCACTATACTGGCTCGGTGAACAGCGTTGAGCCATCGAGAAGCAGGCGCGATCTGATCCTGGGGTACGCGATCCTGAGCGGGCTGTTCGTGGTCCTGGGGATCGGGTTCGCGGTGATCGTGTCGCCGCCGCTGATCGACGAGTTCCAGGGATACTGGCCTTTGCTGGCGGTGATCGGCTTGGTCTCTACGGTGGGCGGGTTCTGGTGGCTGCTGTGGCGTCCCCGATGAAGGGGAGCCGAGCGGGATTGCTGGCGGCACTGATTGGGTTGGGCGTTGCGCTGGGCGCGTGCGGGCTGGGGGGGCCTGGGGGAAATGCCGAGCTGGCGTTCTCCGTCGATCGGAGCGATCCCAACCTACCGATCCTGGTGTCGGTTGAGGGGCCGATCACGGTTGGGCAGGAGTTCTTGGTGCGGTTCGAGGTGAACGTGCTGCAGGAGGCCGACTTCGTGCTGGTGCGGATTTTGAACGTGAGCGGCCAGAGGCGGCGGGAGATCGACGCGTTCCGGCACGCGGTCGAGCCGCCCTGGAATGTCACGGCGATCCCGCTCACCATCATCGAGCCAGGCAGGTGGAGCCTGTCTCTGATCGTGAACAGCCGCAAGATCACCGACGTGGACTTCGAGACACGGCGCTAGCCGACGAGAGCTGTGAGCAGCGCGTGGAGCCGGGGTTGGTCGCGCAGGGCGTCGCGGAGAGCATCGATCTCGTCGGTGCCCACGATGAGGGGCGAGCGTTGGAAGCGGCCGCGCTTGTTGAAGTAGCAGAAGCGTACGGCGACGGCCCCGTCGTCGAACTGGAGAAGTTGGACGGCGGGATCGTGGTGTTCGCCCTCGACGCGAACCTCTTCAGCGACAACGCCCTCTCCCCAGTGGAGCGCAAAGCGGCGCGGTTTCTGGGCCATGGCACACCAGCTTCCCTCTGCACGGCCAGGGGTCACAGTCCGTATGGGTGACCATGGTCGCGGGGCCGATATAGTAGGGCGCAACACGCGTCGGAGCGATGGAGGGGGCTATGCGTCGAATCGTCGAGGTGGCATCCGATCTGGGGCTGTCCGAGGACGATCTTGAGCTGTACGGGCCGTACAAGGCCAAGCTCACGAGTGGCGCGATGTCGCGGCTGCGGGGAGAGACGCGCGGACGGTTGGTACTGGTGACGGGGACGACTCCCACGACGGCGGGCGAGGGCAAGACGACGACGTCGTTGGGCCTGGTGCAGGCGCTGCGGCGGCAGAACGTGAAGGCGACGGTGGCGTTGCGGGAGCCGTCGATCGGGCCGGTGATGGGCATCAAGGGCGGCGGAACGGGAGGGGGCGGGTCGCAAGCTTTGCCCGCGGACGATATCAACCTCCACTTCACCGGCGATCTGCACGCGGTGACGACAGCCAACAACCTGCTGGCCGCGGTGATCGATAACTCGATGTTCCACGGCAATCCGCACAACTTGGACGCCCGGCGGATCGAGTGGCGGCGCTGCATGGACATGAACGACCGTGCGCTGCGCAATCTGGTGGTGGGGATGGGCGGGACAATGGACGGAATTCCGCGCCAGGAGCAATTCGACATCACGCCGGCGTCGGAAGTGATGGCGATTCTGTCGGTGGCAAGCGATCTGGAGGACCTCCATCAGCGGCTGGGGCGCGTGATCGTGGGCTACACAAGCGACATCCAGCCGGTGACGTGCCGGGAGCTGGGCGTGGACGCGGCGATGACCGTCCTGCTCAAGCAGGCGATGCAGCCGAACCTGGTGCAGACGAGTGAGGGCGGTCCGGCCCTGGTCCACGGCGGGCCGTTCGCGAACATCGCTCTGGGCTGTAACAGCATCGTGGCGACGCGGGCCGCGCTGGCGACGTCGGATGTGGTGATCACGGAGGCGGGCTTCGGATCCGACTTGGGGGCGGAGAAGTTCTTCAACGTCGTCTCGCGGATCGGGGAGTTCAAACCCGAGGTGGTCGTGATCGTGACGACGGCGCGGGCGATCAAGCGTCACGGAGGGCGCGACGCCAAGGATCTCGAGGTGGAGGACCTGGAGGCGTTGGCGGCGGGGATGACGAACCTCGACGCACACATCGACAACATGCGGCGGCACAACGTGACCGCGGTCGTGGCGATCAATCGCTTCCCGTCGGACACGGACGCGGAGATCGCGATGATCGCGCAGCACTGCAACGAGCGCGGGGTACGGTCGGCGGAGGCGGACCCGTTCGGTGGGGGAGGCGAAGGTTGCGAGGCGCTCGGTGATCAGGTGCAGGACGCGCTGGCGAACGAGCCGGGGTCGCTGCGGCACCTCTACGACCTGGAGCAACCGCTCAAGGAGAAGATCGAGGCGATCGCACGAGAAGTCTACGGGGCAGGGTCGATCGTATATCTGCGGCGGGCGGAGCTGACGCTGCGGCGGATGAAACGGCTGGCGATGGAGGATCTGCCGATCTGCATCGCGAAGACGCAGTACTCCTTGTCGGACGATCCGGCATTGCTGGGGCGGCCGGAAGAGCACGAATTCACGGTGCGGGAGGTGCGACCGTCGGCGGGGGCGGGCTTCCTGGTGATCATCTCGGGCGAGATTATGACGATGCCGGGGCTACCGCGCGAGCCGGCCGCGATGAACTTCCGCGTCGGGGGCGATTAGGCCGGAACGGCTCAGCGGCCCTCGAAGATTGGGTCCCGCTTCTCCATGAAGGCGGCGATGCCTTCGCGGGCGTCGTGTGTGCGGCTAGCGTCGGCGATGGCGCGCGTCTCCAGCTCCATCTGCGTTTCCAGGGTGCCGGTCCAGCCGTCGTGGAGGAGGCGCTTGGCTGCGCCGAGGGCGAGCGTCGCACCTTGGGCGAGCTGTGCGGCCAGGTCGGCGGTCTCCTGAGCGCGGCTGTCGTCGGCGACGACACGGCTGACGAGGCCGATCGCCTCTGCCTCCTGGGCCGAGAGCATGCGATTGGTGAGGGTGAGGTCGAGCGCCTTCTTGAGGCCGACAGTGCGCGAGAGGAAGTAGGTGGAGGAGCCGTCGGGGGTGAGGCCGGCACGGGTGTAGGCCATCGTGAAGCGGGCCGATTCGGCGGCCAGGACGATGTCGCAGGAGCAAGCGAGGCTCATGCCAGCGCCCGCGGCGACGCCGTTGATCGAGCCGATCAGGGGTGCGTTCATGCGGGTGAAGCGCGAGACGCCGGCGTGGAGATAGGTCGTGACTTCCTTGAGGTGGCCCGGCATGGCCTCGCCTTGCGCCGAGAAAGACTTGAGGTCGCCGCCGGCGCAGAAGAAGCGGCCGGCGCCGGTGAGGACGACGGCGCGAATGCCCGGATCCTCGTCGCATTGGATCGAGGCGTGCATGAGGTCGCGGGCAAGATCGATATTGAGGGCGTTGGCGGCTTCGGGGCGGTTGAGCGTGATAGTGGCGACGCCGCCTTCGAGGTCGAAGTTGAGCGCGGTGTAGTCGGGCATGGGAGGTCCTTTCGGATGGCGGTGCAAAGAGTAGCGCCTGGGCGCGGGGCTAGATGAAGTCGAGAAGTTCCGGGAGTTCGCGGATGGTGGTCTGGACGCCGTCGGCGGAGCCGCGGTCGATAGCGATGTCGGTCGTCTCCTCGATCAGGACGCCGCGCATGCCGACGGCCTCGGCTCCGATGATGTCCATGTTGGGGGTGTCGCCGATGAAGAGCGTCTCCTCCGGACGGCAGCCGGCACGGTCGAGCGCCTGAAAGAAG
>JAPUIR010000293.1 GCA_027296805.1 Chloroflexota bacterium
CGCACCCGCCCACCCGACAACGTGTCCAGCGTACTCACCTGCTTCGCCACCAGCGTCGGTTGCCGCTGCGGCAGCACCAACACCTCCGTCCCGAGCCCGATCGTACTGGTCGCCGCCGCCACGTAGGCCAGCGTCATAAACGCTTCCAGAATCGGCATATCGGCCAGGTACGGCCCAGTCGACCGCCCCTCCAGCGGGTGCCCCATCGTCACATGATCGAACATGTCCAACTGGTCGAAGCCCACCTCTTCGATCCCAGCCGCCAGCCGCGCCACCGCCTCCGGCCCCTCCCGGTACGCCACACTGGGGAATTCCACTGCCAGCTTCATTCGGCCGCTCCGTTCACGTCTTGGGCTGCCGGGAGTCTAGGCGAGGCTGATCCCTCACACATCCCGCCCCAAACCCGATCACGATATGATGCGCTGCGCAAACGCCGACACGCGCGAACACCTAAAAGGAACGACATATGCCCGAGATCAAGATCAACACCAACGGCCCCTACGTCATTAGCGCCGACGACCTCGTCCTCGTCGCCTCCGACGGCAGCCCCATCGAGCTCCCCCAAGGCTCTGCCGTAGCGCTCTGCCGTTGCGGGCAGTCGAACATGAAGCCCTTCTGCGATGGCACCCACAAGGACTGCGGCTTCGAGCACGACCCCACCGCCTAAGTCGCTCGTACGCCCATCAAAGAGGCCGCCCAATGGGCGGCCTCTTTACGTTGGCCTGGCGGCGGGGAGCGCGGCCGAGCAGCCAGCGTCACGATTAGCGGTCTAGAACCGTAAAACGTCGTGGAACCGGTGCCGGCGCCGTAGTGCCAGTTTTCCTGCGTGCAATACCTAGTACCGCTACCGCAGCCGACATCCGTCTGCACCAAGAGCCCCTCCTGGGGCCCCGCCGCGTCCACAGCTTGATCAGATTCCACCCGCGATTCCGCCCACGACACCAGACATCACCGCCGCTGCTATGACCGTTTTCCGCAACAACTAGTTCCTCCTCGACTTGGCCTGACAGCACTCACTCCCGAATCACGGAACGATCACCACCCGGGATATCCAGATATTGTGTCGATAAGCACGAATGACCCAAGCGCCTTGGCACGTTAGCAATACAGTCGCTACCTTGACCTCAGCAGCGGTAAACGCGCCCTGCCTATTGGGGTTACGCGCCCATGGCTATCCTCTCTTCTCTCCCCGTCCTCGCCCCCGACTGGTTCAAAGACACGGTCATCGGCATCGAGGTCGAGCAGTTCATCGGCCTGGCGGTCCTGATCTTCATCGCCAGCGCCGCCCAGTTCGCCCTCATCCAGGCCATCGCCCTCTACGTCCGCCATCGCATCACCGAAAGTGACAGTGAGTTCTGGGACGACGAGCGCCGCCGCCTCAACCGCTCCCTCCTCGTCCTCACCGTCGCCATCACCCTCCTCGTCGGCTTCCCCACCCTCGACTTCGAGCCCGACGTCGAAGACGTCGTCAACCAGATCGCGAGCCTGCTCGGCGCCGTCGCCATCGTCTTCGTCACCTATCGCGCCATCGACATCTTCACCGATGTGCTCGCCAAGCGCGCTGAGCTCACCGAGAACAAGCTCGACGATCAACTCATCCCGCTGCTGAACACCACCCTCAGAGTCTTCGCCACCGTGATCGGCGCCCTCTTCATCCTCCAAAACCTGGACGTCAACATCGCCTCCCTCATCGCCGGGCTCGGCATCGGTGGTTTGGCGATCGCCCTCGCTGCGCAGGACACGATTCGCAACCTCCTGGGCGGCATCACCATCTTCACCGACAAGCCCTTCCAGGTCGGCGACTGGGTCGTCGTCGACGACATCGAAGGCACCGTCGAGCACGTCGGCTTCCGCTCCACCCGCGTGCGCACGTTCTACAACTCGCTCGTCACCGTGCCCAACGCCCGCCTCGTCGACACCGGCGTCGACAACATGGGCCTCCGCGCTTGGCGTCGCTACAAGACCACCCTCGGCCTGGGCTATCACACCAGCCCGGACCAGATGCAGGCCTTCGTCGAAGGAGTGCGCGCCATCATTCGCGCCAACCCCTCCATGCGCAAGGACTACTACATCGTGGAGTTCCACGGCTTCGGCCCCTCCAGCCTCGACATCCTCGTCTACTGCTTCATCGACGCCGCCGACTGGAACGAAGAGCTCCGTGTCCGCCACGTCCTCAACCTGGACATCATGCGCCTGGCACAACAGCTCCGGGTCGACTTCGCCTTCCCCACCCAGACCATCCACATCGCCGAGATGCCCGGCCAACCCCCCGCCACCGCCACCGTCCCGCCCAGGGACGACCTCCGCCAGATCGTTGACTCCTACGCCCCCGAAGGCGAGGCCGGACAGCGCACCGACCAGCCCATCAGCGCCGGCTACGACAACACCCCCGACGCGTAGCGCTCACACAACCACGGCACAGCACGCGGCACCCGCCCACCACCGTCCGTTACCCTCGACTGCCCAATCGACACACATCAGGAGTCACGTCGTGCCTCTCCAGATCAGCGCCCACATCATCGCCCCCGACGCCCCCGGCTTGATCGACGCCATCGTCGCCGCCGACCAAGCCGGCCTCGACACCGCCTGGCTCACCGTCGGTGGCCCGGCCCCGGACCCCTTTGCTGTCTTCGCCGCCGCCGCCCAACGCGCCGAGCGCATCAACCTCGGGACCTCCATCGTCCCCACCTTCCCCCGCCATCCCATCGCCATGGCCCAAGGCGCCATGACCGTCGATCAGATCGCCCCCGGCCGCCTGAAGCTCGGCGTCGGACCCAGCCACAAAGGCCCCGTCGAGTCCATGTGGGGCATCCCCTTCGTTAAACCCCTCAGCCACCTACGCGAGTACGTCACCATCCTCAACGCCCTCCTCGGGCAAGGCGAAGTCGACTTCGACGGCGACATCATCCAAGCTCACGCCCGCATCGCCGCCCCCACCCAGGTCAGCGTTATGATCGCGGCCCTGCGCGAGAAGGCTTTCCACCTCTCCGGCGAGCTGACCGACGGCGGCATCTCCTGGATGGCCCCCCTGCCCTATATCCGCGACGTCGCAGCGCCCGCGCAGCAGGCCGGTGCAAACGCCGCCGGCCGCCCCAAGCCCGCCATGGTTGTCCACACCCCCATCGTCGTCAGCGAAAACCGTGAGGCGATCCTGGCCGCCGCGCGGCGCCAATTCGGCTTCTACCAGCGCATGCCCTACTACTCACAGATGCTGCTGGACGCCGGCTACGAAGAAGCTGCGGGCAAGGACTTCAGCGACCGCATGATCGACGCCCTTGTCATTTCCGGCAGTGCCAACGAGGTCGCCGACCG
>JAPUIR010000294.1 GCA_027296805.1 Chloroflexota bacterium
TTCCACCAGCCCCAGTACACGCTCCGGTGTCAGCCGGATCCGATCCAGCAACGACTCCGGCGTCCCGTCGGCCTCGGCCTTCGACACATCCTCCGCGTTCGCCGCGCAGACCTCGTCCGACCGCGCGCGCAGCAGCGACGCCACCTCCTTCAGCGCGGCGTTCTTCGCCGCTGTGCGGGCCCGGCCCAAAGCCGCGCTCGCCGTCTTCGCCGCGACGACCTGAGCGCGCAACGCCTCAACGTCGGCCGCGTGGGTCTCACTGCTGGCTTCCTGGCGAGTCGTGGTCATGGCAACTCCGGTGGGGCGCCCTCACCCCGGAAGCTGTATTCGTCGCTCGTGATCCCCATCCGCTCCTCATCCCCCGCCAGAATGTCGATCCGTACGCCCTCGCCCGACCGCGGACGGATCAGATAGCCCCCGCGGAACACATGCTCCGGAGCCGACAGCGAAGTGAACTTCCCGCTCCACGTGGTCACACGTGCGTCCCCCTCCACCACGATCTCGATCTCGCAGAAGACGTGGCAATCGCTGATCCGCTTCCCGTCCAGCGACATCACCTCGGCCGGGAAGTCCTTGCGCTGACGGATCAATGGCATGCGTATCTCCTCGAACACGAGGGCGAGTCCTCGAAACGGGAGCGGACGCTGCGCCCACTCCCCTGCCAAGATTCTAGGGACGCCGATTTGGCGACTTCAGTGGCTTGCGACGCACTCCAGGACGAACCGCTGGTTGAACCCCTCTACAGCACCACCAGGTTGTTGCGGTGGATGACCTCTTCCCCCAGCTCGTAGCCCAGAATCTCCGCGATCCGGTTCGATTGCTGCCCCCGAATCGCCTCGATCTCCCGCGACCCGTAGTCGCTGATCCCCACCGCGATCCGCGTCCCGCCCGGTCCCTGCACCTCCACCACGTCGCCCCGCTCGAACTCGCCCGTCACCCCCACGATGCCGGCCGCGAGCAGACTCCGGCCTGCGTCTTGCAGCGCCCGCACCGCCCCCTCGTCCACCACGATCGCCCCCGCGGCCTCCAAGCCCGACAGCAGCCAGCGCTTGCGGCTCTCCTGCTTGGTCGCGGCCGCCGGGAACCGCGTCCCGAGCGCCTCCCCCGCGGCGATGCGCAGCAGCGCGTCCGGCTCCTGTCCGTGCGCGACCACCACCACACAGCCTGAGCTCGTCGCGAGCCGCGCCGCCTCGACTTTCGCCCGCATCCCGCCCCGCCCACTGCCCCGGCGCCTGCCAGGCCCGGTATCCGCCGCGGGCGGACCGGCGGAGCGCAGTGCCGCCTCGAAGTCTGCTACCTCGGCGATCGGTGTCGCATCCGGCTCGATGCGCGGATCCACCTCGTACAAGCCCTGCACGTCGCTCAACAGCACCAGCAAGTCCGCATCGATCAGGTTCGCCACCAGCGCCGAAAGCCCATCGTTCTCGCCGAACGCGCCTCCCCGCAGTTCATCGTCGGCCACGACGTCGTTCTCGTTAATTACCGGCACCACCTGCGGCGCGCCCAGCAGCCCCTCCAGCGTGTTGCGCGCGTTCAGGTACCCCGCTCGGTCCGAGAGGTCCGCCCGCGTCAAGAGCGCCTGCGCCGCGATCAGCCCGTGTTCACGCAAGAGCGTGTCGTAGCGCTCCACCAAGTGGCTCTGGCCGATCGCCGCCAGCACTTGGCGACGCTCAATGTTCGACGTGCCATCGTGCGTGCCCAGTCGGTCGTGCCCCGCCGCCACTGCCCCGCTCGTCACGATCGCCACCTCCACCCCCGACTGCACGAGCGTCGCTACCTGCCGCACCAAGTCCGACATCACCTCCGCGCTCAGCCGCTGCCCGCCGCCCGTCAGCAGCTTCGTCCCGAACTTCGCCACGATCCGCCGTCCGGCGAGGGCTTGCGATTCGGCCACGCTGTCGCTCCGTACTCGGAATTCCGAGCCCGCGGCCACTCTACGTCAGCCGATCCGCCCGCGCGAAACGCTCCCGTCGCACTCCGCCCTGGCCCGCATATCCGCCTCAGCCGCATACCATGGCTCTATGCGCTTCGACCCCTTCTACTGGCGACACTGGTGGGCCGTGCACCTGAGCTGGTGGGCGTCCGACGCACGCCTCGTCTTCAGCCGCACCGGGCAAGAGTTCCGCGACGACTACTGCACCCAGCTCGCCGCCGGCATCTCCTACTACGTCATCTTCTCGATCTTTCCGCTCGCCATCCTCGCCGTCTCCATCACAGGCCTCATCCTCACCAACGACGAGATTCGTGCCGACGTTGTCAACGAGCTCTTCGAGGTCCTTCCGCTCTCCGACGACCAGGGCCGCGAGGACCTCGAACGCGCCGTCGATAGCGTCGCCACCAGCCTTTCCGTCGTCGGCCTACTCTCCGTCTTCGGACTGCTCTGGGCGGCCTCCGGCATGATGGGCGCCATCCGCCATGCCCTCGACGAAGCCTGGGACACCCACTACCGCCGTCCCTTCCTGCGCGCCAAGATCGTCGATCTGCTCATGGTCACCGCGGTCGCTCTCTTGATCGGACTCTCGATCGGCGCCACCGTTTTCCTCCAAGTCGCCCGCCGCGTCTCCGACACCCTCTCCGACTGGCTCGGCCCGCTCGGCGAGGGCGCCGCCCTCGGCATCGAAGTCGTCGCCATTCTGCTTCCCCTCTCGCTCTCCTTCGCTACCTTCATGTTCATCTACAAGGTCGTCCCCAGCGTCCGCACCCGCTGGACCGAGATCTGGCCCGGCGCGCTGCTCGCCGCGGTCCTCTTCGAAGTCGTCAAGAACGGGTTCGCGTTCTACCTCCGCAACTTCGGCAACTACGACGCCGTCTACGGCTCCCTCGGCGCCGCCCTCGCCTTCCTCTTCTTCGTCTTCGTCAGCTCCAACATCCTCCTCCTGGGCGCTGAGATGGCGGCTGAATGGCCCCGCGTCATCCACGGCCACTACGACGAAGATCTGGGCCGCAAGGGACCGGCTGGCCCGCTCCGCGGCCGCGTTAGAGGGGTGCTGAGCGGCTTGCTCCATGGCGGTCCGGCCCCAGACTCAGTCGAGGACACCGGCGAGCGCGCCGCCCGCAGCGCCCGCCGCGTCGATGAGGTCCGCCGCCGCACCACCACCGAGCCGACCGAGCCCACGCAGCCCGCCGAGCCCGGTCAGCCCGCCTCTCCGCCAACCCCGCTGCCCCCCGAACCGACGCCGGACGACGCGCCGGACCCCTAGCGAGAGATGTCCGACATCACGTCCCGATCGCCCTCGCCCCCCTGTTCGCCGGGCATGGGCTCCTCCACCACCCGCTCCGGGACGTTGTCGTACTCCAGCCGCAGCGCCCGGCACATCATCGCGTGTAGCCCGTACGTCGCCACGGCGTACGTCAGCTCCAAGATCTCCTCGTCGCTGAAGTGCTCCTGCAGCGCCGCGAAAGTCCCGTCCTGCACCCGCCCGTCCGCCACGATCAGCTCATCCGTGTAGGCCAGCACGGCGCGTTCCTTCGCATCGAACCGATCCATCGCGCTCGTCCACGCGGGCAGCGCCTCCACCTGGTCCTCACGCACTCCCGCCGCTCGTGCCGCCTTGCAGTGCTGCGAGAACACAAACTTGCTCCCGCGCGCGAATCCCGCCCGCGTCAACCCCAACTCCCGATAGATCGGCGCCAGCTTCCGATCCGGCGAGTTGAACAAGCCGAACCCCCGCGTCGCGTGATCGAAGATGTCCGGTACCAGCGCGAACACGGTCCACCAATCCCCCGGAGTGCCCGTCGCCGTGCCCGGCTCTTCCACCGGGTCGCGATCCCCGAACAGCCGCTCGTACATCGCCACGACCTCGGGCGTCGCGTCCGCTTTTCGAACCTCTCGCAACCTGGGCATAGAACCTCCTCAACGGGCACACTCGATGCCCGCGCTGCTGACGACTGCGCTGCTGACGACCGCGGTAGTCTAGCCCCTCCTCTAGCAGCGCCGTCTCAGCCCGACGCCAGCCTCACGCCCACCACGACCGCCGCTCCCTCGATCACATCTTCGCTGCGCGTCGCGTCGGACGGCGCCGCGTCCTGCGACAACGTCAGCGCCAACGTCTCCGCCTGGATGTGCTCCGCCCATTCCG
>JAPUIR010000295.1 GCA_027296805.1 Chloroflexota bacterium
CGATCTGGTGCTCGCGGATTGGTACAAGGTCATCAACGTCAACCTCCACGGCACCTTCCTCATGTCGCACTTCTTCGGCCGCAAGCTGACCGAGCAGGGCGAGGGTGGCGCGATCATCAACATCTCCTCCATCGCCGGCAAAATCCTTCCCCCCAACACAGCCGCCTACGCCTCCAGCAAGGCCGGCATCCAGGCCCTCACCGCTTGTATGGCTCAGGAAGTTGGCAAGCAGGGCATCCGCGTCAACGCCATCTGCCCCGGCATCATCGACACCTACCGCATGGACGACATCCCCCGCGGCGAGGTCTGGGACAACTTCGTCGACCAGCGCATCCCGCTGGGCCGCGCGGGCTCGGGTGACGACATCGCTTGGGCGACCGTCTACCTCTGCTCCGACCAGGGCGCCTGGATCACCGGCCAGTCCTACAACGTCGATGGCGGCACCGCGGTCCAGCACTGAACCGGCGCGGCGGCCTGGACTGAATTGGCGCGACCACCTGGCTTAGTCCGGAGGCTCCAACTGGCCCAGCGTCAGCAGCACCGATTCCTTCGCCTCGTCCCCCACCTCCACCACCACCTCGTACTCGCCCGGCTGCGCGAACGTCAGCCGCACGAACTCGAAGAGCTGGAAGAACGCGATCGATTGCCGGCCTTCCCCGTCGGCGGGCAAGTCCACGCTGGCGTCGGTCGTCGTCACGACCGCGTCCGATTCGTCGTAGATCGTCACCGCGATCCCGTGCGTGCGTCCCCAGTCCTGCTCTTCGATCTCGAGGCGCAGCACCAGCACCATCTTCGGGATCGTCACCGGAAACTGCAGGAAGCCCAGCGTCGTGAACGCCGCGTGAATGTTCAGCCGCCCGTCCGCCGTCGCGTTCGCCGCCTCCGCCATCAGCGCCAGCGTCACCTCCACCGCGTCGCCCCGTGACTTCCTACCACGACATCCCTGCCGCGCGCAGGTCCGCCTCCAGCGCCGCCGGGTCACCCTGGAAGCGATGCGCGGTCATCCCCAGCGCGCGCGCCGCCTCCACGTGAAGCTCCTGATCGTCCACGAAGAAGCACTCCTCCAACTTCACTCGCAACTCCCCCGCCACCATCTCGAACGCCTCCCGGTCCGGCTTGGTCACGCCGTGACTGCCGGACAGCACGATCACATCGGGCAGTGCCGCGCCCAGCAGCACTGGCATCAGCTCGCTGCCGCTCTCCACTGGCCCGTTGCTTAGCAGCCCTACCGGTCGTCCCGCCCGACGCAGCCCCAGCAGCAACTCCACCATCCCCTCGATCGGCGTCAACGCATCAAGACTGACATACACCCCGGCCAATCGTTCGGCCGCCGCCGCTGCCTTCGACCCGCAGCGCGGCTTCAGCACGCTCGTAAAGTACGTCACCACATCTTCCGTGTGCCAGGGCACCGCCGGCATGTTGTGTTCGGCCGCCTCGGGGCCATGAAGCAGCGGGCCCCACTCCGCCCGCGTCAGCCCGAAGTCCGCCTCGATCGCCGCAAAGTAGTCCGGATCGACCTGTGTGATCACAGAACCGATGTCGAACGCGACCGCCCGAATCGTCACGTCTCGCTCTCCTGTCCGATCCATTCGTCGCCAAGCCGGACCAATCCTACCCGTCCCGACCGTACCGCGCCGTTAGCCCCGTCATTGACGTCCATCGGTCCGGCCCCGAGACTTCGCGGGCCCTGAGACGTGCAAGGAAGGCGACCGACATGGCCTACGAATTCATCAACTACGAACAAGATGGCAACATCGTCACGATCACGATCAACCGTCCCGAGCGCATGAACTCCATCCATCCACCCACGACCGTCGAGCTCAACGACGCCTGGAGCACCTTCAAGAACGACGACTCCGCCTGGATCGCCATCCTCACCGGCGCCGGCGAGCGCGCCTTCTCGGCCGGCAACGACCTCAAGTACACCGCGGAGACCTCTCGCGGCGAGCATGGCGGCGAGCGCTTCGCCCCCGTGCCGGGCGGATTCGGCGGCATCACCGCCGACTTCGAATGCTGGAAACCCATGATCGCCGCCGTCAACGGCTTCGCCCTCGGAGGCGGCTGTGAGATGGCGCTCGCCTGCGACATCATCGTCGCCGCCGATCACGCCCGGCTCGGACTGCCCGAGCCTCGCGTCGGACTACTGGCGGGCGCGGGCGGCGTCCACCGACTCCCCCGCCACATCCCCCTCAAGGTCGCGATGGGTCACATGCTCACGGCCAAACACATGACCGCCCAGGACGCCCTGCGCTGGGGATTGGTCAATGAGGTCGTTCCGCTGGCCGAGCTCATGCCCGCCGCCCGCCGCTGGGCCGACGAGATCCTGCAATGCGCTCCGCTCTCCATTCGCGCCACGAAGGAAGCCAGCTACCGGGGCCTTGAGATGGACCTGCACAGCGCCATCACCCACAGCTTCCACGGCCAGCGCGTCATGGCGCAGTCGGAGGACACCATCGAAGGACCGCGCGCCTTCGCCGAAAAGCGCGACCCCGATTGGAAAGCGCGCTAGGTCCGGCCAGCACGTATCGAACCTGCGGGTGGTCCCAGGCCGCCCCGCGGGTGGGGGGATCCCAACGTCGCTTCCGTAACGACTCCCCAACCTCGTTCGCTGATCCTTGGCCGGCTGTCCCAACCCCGCACATCCCAAGCCCAATAGCCTCCGTGTATCGATCGTGCGAGGAGTCCTAGGGTGCCGCCCCACGGGTGGGGAATCCCAACACCGCTTCCGTAGCGACTCCCCAACCTCGTTCGCCGATCCTTGGCTGGCTGTCCCAACCCCGCACATCCCAAGCCCAACCAGCCTCCGTGTATCGAGCGTGCGGGGGCCCACCCTCGAGAAACAAGCGGGGGGTGCAACCCCCTTGTCCAAAATTAAGCCCAGGGCCAGCGACGTCTCGAAGACGGCGGATCGATCCGATCTGCCAGGCCCCGACGTAACCGCCTCGCGCTCGCCTCGATCGTCGATCCTTCCGGGGCCCGCGCG
>JAPUIR010000296.1 GCA_027296805.1 Chloroflexota bacterium
GGCGCGCGTCAACTTGCGGCGGTCATGCCGGAGTCCCAGCTCGTCATTGTCGAAGGGCGGATCAGCATCCCCAGGGGTGCGGAGGCCGTGCGCGTCCTCGACACGATCGAGCAGTTCATTGGCGCTGCCAAACCAGCCCAGACCTTAGGCCGCAGCCCCGTCACGACGCCGGGTGGTCTGCGGACCATCCTTTTCACCGATGTCGAAGGCTCCACCGACCTCACCGACCGCCTCGGCGACGAGGGCGGCCGTGCCCTCATGCGCACCCACGAGGAGATCACCCGCCGCGCCCTCACAGAGTTCGGCGGCGCCGAGATCAAGACCATGGGCGACGGCTTCATGACCTCCTTCCACTCCGCCACCTCCGCGCTCGACTGCGCCATCGCCTTGCAGCGCAGCTTCCGCACGCACAACGAAACGGCTGATGTGCCGGTCAACATCCGCATCGGCGTCAACGCCGGCGAACCGATCGCCGAGGATGACGACCTCTACGGCACGGCCGTCATCGTCGCCGCCCGCGTCGCCGCGCAAGCGCAGGCCGAGGAAATCCTCGTCACCGACGTCGTCCGCCTGCTCGTCGCCGGCAAGGCGTACCTCTTCCACGACCGCGGCCCGGTTCCGCTCAAGGGCTTCGACGATCCCGTCCGCATCTACGCCGTCCACTGGGAAGACGCTGACGACTAAGCGCTGACCGGATCGGTTCGGCGCGCCACCAGCCACACGAAGCCCAGATACGCGCCGCGATCGCGCTCCAGCGTCTCCGCCACCGACGGAAAGATCAGCGCATCCGCCGCTTCGAGCGCTCGACCGCCACCAGCGACGAATGCCGGCTCCCGCGATCCGTCCCCTTCCTACCCCAACACCTCCGGTTCCATGTGGAACTCCCAGATGTAGTCACAGAACGGGGTGACCGGATAGGTGTTGATCCCCCACAGGGACCAGTCGTCGCCCCAGATGCCTTCGTAGATCTCCCCGTCGAGGCTCTCCGTACGGAACGTCCCGTCTGGGAAGACCGTGCCTACACCAAAGTCGCCCGTCGACGGCTGGAAGATCGTGATCACGTCACCCTCCACCGTGATCTCGTAGTCATCGCTAAAGCCAGCGAGCGGGGGCGCACTACAGCTCCCCTCGTAGTCGCCTCCGAAGAACTCCCCCACCGCCTGGACCACATGCGACGGCGGCAGAGCATCCGTGAAGTCGACCGGCAACTCCTCCTGCTCAAGCAACTGCGGGATCGCCAGTCCAGCGACCAGCAAAAATTCCGGGTCCGGGGTCCGCGCCCGGTAGCGGTACTGGCCGTGGGCGGGCGTATTGGCCTTCGTCGCTGTGAACGTCAGCGTCACCGTCGCGGGTCCGCCCCCCGGAATCCCGAAGAACGGGAAGCCCGCCGCTCCCAGCGCCACTGGCCCCAGGCGCACGCCGGCCGGCACCACCGTCACGTTCCCAACCTGGTAGATCATGTCGTAGAACACGTTGCCGCCCACGAACGGATTCACGTTGGTGATGGTGCAATCGAAGTCCACCATCATCTGCCCCGTCATATCCACGACCGCCGGACAGCTCATCACCGGCAGCACGCCCAGAGGCTTGGGTGGCGGCGGCGGCAGCGGCGGATCGAGATCGTCCGGTGGGCTCAGCAGGACGTGATAGTCCTCGATCTCCCCGTACTCCCACGACCCCGACCCGTCCCAGTCCGCCGCCGTGATCGGCTCGCGCGTCAGCGCGATCCGGATCCACGGCTCGGGCAGGCGCGCCCCATGCCCAAAGGCGAAGGCGGGCGGCGTGAACCGCACGGTGCCACCTGGCATCACCGTCTGCGCGTAGTTCATGATCACCCACTCCGGCTCGCCACCGGCCGCCACACCACCCCAATTCCCGTCCATGTCCAAGTCCATCAGTTCAGGAAGCGCTGGCCACCCGGCGCAGCCGCGTCGATCGTGACGTCGACCTCCAACGCCGCCGGTGGCGGGATCGAGAGAATCGTGATCACCATCCCCACCAGGCCGTCGTCATCCTCGTCCACGTTGACGACGTTCGCATCGAACTCGGCGCTCACCGCGGTCCCGAGATTGTCTACCCCGGGATTCGCGATCCGCGCCCCGTTGCTGATCAGCAGCGACGGGAACGTCGCGTTCACCGCGATCGGATACTCCGCATCGTCGCCGTCGGGCGCGTCCCCGAAGTCCTGCTCCTGCGGCGGCCCGAACGACCACAGCCCAGGCGCGCCAGCCACCACGAAGTACGCCTGCCCGAACACCAGTGTGTCGAACCCTCGCAACGCCGCGGGCAGCGCCGGCGCCCACACATCCCAGAGACCCCTGGTGAGCTGGAAGATCCGCCGAATGTCGAGCGAGCCCGCTTGCGCGTTTCGGAGCTGACCCGCCCCCAGCCCGACCGAAATGTCGGCGAACTCTGTGGGCCCAACGTACACAATCGAGTTCCCGCCCTCACGCAGCGCAATGCTGGTGGGCAGTAGGGGCAGATCGCCCTCCGCGAAGGTCCACGCCGCCTCGCGCGCGCTCTGCACGAAATACGCATTGCCGTAGATCAACTCCGTGAACCCCTGGAGCGCGCTGGGCAACCCCCGGCTCCACAACTTCCACGGCGACACCGACGACGGGACGCTGTTGTCGAAGAACCAGATCGAACTCACGTCATCCGCGACGTTGGTCAGCGCGTCGACCACCGCCATCGACGGACCGCCGTACGCAACATGGTTGGTGCCCGGGAAGAGCTGCACCTCGCTCGGCAGTGTCTGGGGTTCCTGCGCCTGCGTGCCGGAACCGGACGCCAACCCCAGCATCACGCCGGCAACCACAGCCGCACTCACGAAGAAAAGTGAGAATGCGCGAATCCGCATCAGTCGCTCCTGACTCGTCTGCAGCCCACCAAGCCCCCCGGCCACGCTGTGTATAGCAGATGCTCTCCTGGGGCGTTCGGGCCGCCGCGTGCCGACCGATCCACCGCGATCGGTCCGCTACACTCCCCGCCAGACTCGCCCCGAAACGGAGAGACCATGGCCGACCCCACCTTCGAAAACATCGAACTCGACCGCCTCGGCACCGACAACCGCATCGGTCGCATCACCCTCAACCGCCCCGAAAAGATGAACGCGCTCTCGCAAGAGTTGCTCTTCGAGTTCCGTGACGCCTTGGAGTTCGTCGAAACCGATGACTCCATCCGTGTCCTCATCGTGCGCGGCGCCGGACGCACCTTCAGCGCCGGCTACGACCTCACCCCGCCCCAAGGCACCGGCGCCGACGCCATCCATCGCTCCTTCCGCACCACCGACGACGACGGCAACCGCCTCATCATGAACATCCGCGCTGGCATGAGCCGCATCACGGACATTCACCTCTACTTCTGGAACAT
>JAPUIR010000297.1 GCA_027296805.1 Chloroflexota bacterium
ACTCTTGGAGGCAGGGAGGAGTCCGGCGCTCGCGAGGTTGGCGGCTGCGTTGGGGGTGTTGGTGTCGAAGTTGGTGAGGGACGTCGAGGGGTAGGGGTTAGTCGAGATAAGCGATACTTGTCCGTGAGCCAGGGGCCCCAACACCGCTTCCGTAACGCCCCCCGTCCGGGCCACCCGATCCGTGGCAGGCTCGTCCGGCCGTGCCCGCCCCAAGCATCGCCAGCCCCCGTGTACCGAGCGTGCGGGGGGTCTCAGGGGGGTGCAACCCCCCTGTCTAGAACAGGACGCGGGCGCTAGAGCTTTTCGAGGGGGGCGAGGGACAGCAGGAGTTTTTTGATGCCGGCGTCGTCGAAGTCGACGGTGACTTCGGAGTCGGCGCCGCGCGCGACGGTGGTGACGACGGTGCCGATGCCGAAGGCGTCGTGGCGCACGCGTTCGCCTTCGCTGAGTCCGATCTGGACAGCGGAGATGTCGTCGAGGCGGTCGGAGCCGGAGCTGTCGTCGAATTCGTTCCAGGTGATCCAGCGGTTGCGGGCAGGACGAAGGTCTTCGCTTTTGGTGCTGAGGTGGCGGCCGCGGAGGTCGATGTGCTCTTCGGGGATGTCGTCGATGAAGCGGGAGCGGGGGTTGTGGCCGGTGGAGCCGGCGAGGCTGCGGCGGAAGGCGTGGACGAGGTAGAGGGCCTGTTTGGCGCGGGTGCAACCGACGTAGCAGAGGCGTCGTTCTTCTTCCATGGAGGAGGGGTCGTCGAAGGAGCGCTGGTGGGGGAGGATGCCGTCTTCGACGCCGATCAGGAAGACGACGGGGAATTCGAGGCCTTTGGCGGCGTGGAGGGTGATGCAGGTGACGGCCGGGGGGGTGTCGTCGCCCATTTCATCGATGTCGGCGACGAGGGCGACGTCTTCGAGGAAGGTGGCGAGGGCGGCCTCGGGGGCGATCTCGGTGTAGTTGGCGGCGACGGTGCGAAGTTCGAGAACGTTCTGCCAGCGGTCTTCCGCGTCATCGAATTCACGGAAGAGGAAGTCTTGGTAGCCGGTCTCGCGCAGGATGGTGTCGATGACCTGTTCGATGGTGCCGTCGGCGGCGGTGGCCTGGGCGTCGTGGATCATGTGGGTGAAGGAGAGCAGGGCGCGGCTGGCGCGGGCGGTGACCCTGGGTCCGGCGGCGGAACCGTCGCCGGATTGGCTTGAGTCGGTGGCAGGCTCGGCGGCGTGACCGGCCGCCTCGAGGAGGGAGACGCCGTTCTCTTCGGCCCAAACGGCGACTTCGGCTTGGGATTTCTGACCGAGTCCGCGGCTGGGGACGTTGATGATGCGTTGGAAGGCGACGGCGTCGTCCGGGTTGTGGACGAGTCGGAGGAAGGCGAGGAGGTCTTTGACTTCGCGGCGGGCGTAGAAGCGGGTGCCGCCGATGACGCGGTAGGGGATGCCGCGGCGGAGGAAGGCTTCTTCGATGACGCGGGATTGGGCGTTGGTGCGATACATGATGGCGACGTCGCCGGGGCGCCAGTTGTCGAGGGCGACTTGGGCTTCGATCTCGCGGGTGACGAAGTCGGCTTCGTCGGATTCGGAATAGCCCTCGTAGACGATGGGGCGGACGCCTTCGTCGTTCTCGGTCCAGAGCTGTTTGTGGATGCGTTCGGTGGCGCGGTCGATGATGGCGTCGGCGACACGGAGGATGGCCTTGGTCGAGCGGTAGTTCTGCTCGAGGCGGACGGTGGCGGCCTGGGGGAAGTCGCGTTCGAAGTAGAGGATGTTGCGGATGTCGGCGGCGCGCCAGGAGTAGATCGACTGGTCGGGGTCGCCCACGACGGTGAGGTTGCCGCTGCCGGCGGCCCAGGCGCGGGTGAGGTCGTACTGGACGACGTTGGTGTCCTGGAATTCGTCGACGAGGACGTGGCGGAAACGTCGTTGGTAGCGCTCGGCGATAGCGGTGTGCTGGTCGAAGAGGTCGACGGTGCGGGTGAGGAGGTCGTCGAAGTCGAGGGCGCCGTTGTCGTGCAAGACGGTCTGGTAGCGCTGGTAGGCGCGGGAGACGATTTCGTCGAAGTAGGTGGCGGCCTGGTTCTGGAAGGCTTCCACGCCGATGCCTTCGTTCTTGGCGCGGGAGATGGCGGAGCGGATGGTGCGGGAGCCATAGCGCTTGGGGTCGACGCCGAATTCGACGAGGGCGCGTCGGACGATGAGGTCTTGGTCGGCGTCGTCGTAGATGACGAAGTCGCGGGGGACGTCGACGGCGCGGCCATCGACGCGGAGGATGCGCGCGCAGATGGAGTGGAAGGTGCCGATCGTGGTGCCTTCTATCTGCAGACCGAGGAGGACGGCGACGCGGTCGCGCAGTTCGCGGGCGGCCTTCTTGGTGAAGGTGACGCCGAGGATCTGGTGGGGTCCGACGCCCTGCTCTTGGACGAGCCAGGCGATGCGGTGCGCGATGACGCGGGTTTTGCCGCTGCCGGGGCCGGCGAGGATGAGGAGGGGACCGGCGGGGTGGGTGGCGGCTTGACGCTGGGCGGGGTTGAGGCCGTCGAGGAGGGAAGCCGGGGCGTCGAGGGTCATGGGCTGAGCGTATCTGTTTTCTGGACAGGGGGATTGAATGTTTGGGGGTCGCTCGTGGAAACTCGCTCCGGGCCCTGAGACCCCCTGCATGTTCCCGCCAGCGGACGTCACGGAGGGTGGGGTGCCAGCGGTTGATCGGGCTCGCCATGGATCGGGTGGCCGCATCCGGCGGTGCCTACCGAAGCGGCGTTGTGTGCCCCCCGCGTTCGCGCTTGCGGCCGTCAGCATTGTGTGCGCCCTGCGCGCGGTGCTCGGCAAGCGTGTTCTTGCTTAATTCGGCGTCAATCGCTATACCTCTTCAACTTCGATGCGCATGGAAGATCCAGGATCGAAGACGCGATGCCGTAGCCGGACGCTACGTACCGCGCGGCAGACGGGGGGCATGCTGTGTTCGGATCCGATGTTCTCGATGTGGCGATTGGGGTGGTGGTCGTCTATCTGTTGTTCGCGCTGGTGGTCTCGACGCTGAACGAGATGATCGCGCGGCAGCTCAATCTGCGATCGCGTCACCTGAAGGCAGGGCTGGCGCAGTTGCTGGACGGTGATCGAGCGTCGCCAGGGCCGCTCACGGAGCTGATGATGGCCCATCCCCTGACGAGGAGCTTGGGGGCGAACCCGTCCTACATGAGCGCGACGACCTTCGCGCGGGTGCTGATCGACTCGGCGGCAGACATGGAGCGCCGCGAGCACAACTTGGACACCGCTCCCCCGATCACGCCGGGGGATGCGGTGGCGGCATTCGCCCGCGAACACCCTTCGAGTCCACTCCTGGGGTTGTTGCGGCCGTTGGCCGTCGAAGCGGGGGATGATCTGACGCAGTTCCAGCAGAAGCTGGAGGACTTGTTCGACGACCAGATGGAGCGGGTGAGCGGCTGGTACAAGCGACAGACGCAATGGATCATGCTGGGCTTGGCTTTGCTGGTGGCGGCGACGTTCAATGTGGATTCGATCCAGTTGGTGGAGAGTCTGCAGACGGACCCGTCAGTCCGTGAGGCGCTGATTGAGGTGGCACCGGAGATTCTTGAGGCGGCGGAGGCCGAGCTGGCGGCGCAACAGGCCAACGGGTCGAGCGTCGAGGGAGCGACGGCAATCTCGGAGCTGCAAAAGCAGCTGTCGACACGCACGTTGCCCTTCGGCCGCTGGATCGATGCGAATCCGAATGTGGTGGATCCGCTGGAGTTTCCCACGAACGGATGGGGCTGGGTCTACAAGATCCTGGGCATTCTGATCACAGGCTTCGCGATCTCTATGGGGGCGCCGTTCTGGTTCCAGGCGCTGAACAAGCTCGTGAATCTACGCGGGTCGGGAGGCAAGCCGCCTACGGCAGCGGAGGCGCGGGCGGCCAACGGCGCAGGGGGCGACGCAGCGGCCACCACGGCGGCTGTCGCCGCGGCGGTGGGGGCGGCAGCGGCGCTACCGGGAGCCGAGAGCGTGCGATCGCCCGGCGCCATGACGGACCCCGCGGACGCACAGCTTCCCACCGACGACGGACCTGTCCCTGAAGGCGGGAGCCGATAGTGGAAGCGCCAGTCTGGCTACATCAGTTTGACTACGGCTACGGGCCACAGGTGCTCGGTGGGAAACCGGACAGCGATCTGCCGATCAGCGCGATCTACGGGAAGACGAACGACGGGCTGACCTGGCAGGGGCACTGGGATACGGCACCCGAGGCCATCAGTGGGGTCGGCGCGCTGTTGCGAACGGTGCGGCAGCGATACGGGGCGGCCGGAATCGACTTCGTGCCGTGGGGCGTGATCCACGGCCGCTGGGAGGGGGAGCCTCGGCAAGCAGCGAAGGAGGGTGCGCGAGCGGCGCTGATCGCCAAGGCTTGCGTCTGGCCAGGGGGACCGGCGCGGTACATCGTCGATCTGGAGCCGTTCTACCACGCGCCGTTCAAGGCGTTCTGGCGCAACGATCTGGGAGCGGGGCCGATTGACGTGCTGCGTTTCGCGGCGGCGTTCCAGGCGAACGGAGGCGACGAGCTCTGGGTGGCACCCGACGCGCGCGATCCGCACTTGACGCCGGTATCTTTCGGGATCTGGGCGGGCCTGCCGATCGTGACGCGCGTGCTGCCACAGGTGTGCTACACAGATTTCGTGAAGCCGCGTACGCCCACTCCGATCACGGTGCGCACGGCGTTGGAGCGGGCGATCGATGCGCTGGGTGCCCACGGCTGGGCGGATACCGCTTCGATCCATCCGATCCTGCCTGGCGACTCGCCAGCGTCCTTGATTCCGTTCGCGATGTCCGAGCTGCAGCGATTGGGGTGCAGCCGCGAGATCTCGTTCTATCAGCGGGCGAGCCTGCGGCTGGACACGGCGAAAGCGATCGCGGAGGAATAGGAATCCGCGCGCGGTCGTCGCTGGGAGCTCGCGCGGCTGGACGCTGCTGAATGGAACTCTGACGGGGGTGGGATCGTTATACGGGCGTTGGGCGCGAGGGGATCGCGCAGCAGTCCGTAGCGAGGGCCGGTGTTATAGTGCGTACTCGGTCGCGCTGTTTCGAGGGCTCGTTGGTGGCGGGCAAGACAGCGAGGTAGCCCATGCTGGGTGCGGATCTATTCCTGCCAGCGATCGAATGGCCCGGCGGGAGTCCGGAGAATACGGCGATCATCATTGGGGTGGTGGCGGGGGCGTACGCGGGGGCGGTGTGGCTGGCGGCGTTGATCTGGACGATTCGCGACGTGCGCGAGCGGTCGGAGGATCCGATCACGCAGGGCGTCGCGTTCTTGATTGTGCTGGTGTTCAATCTGCCGGGCTGGGTGCTGTATATGGTGCTGCGGCCCCCGATGACGCTGGCCGATGTGTACGAGCGGCAGTTGGAGGAAGAGGCGCTGCGGCAGGAGTTGGACGACCGGCTCTCGTGCCCGACGTGTGAGCGCGATGTGCTTGAGGAGTACATCGCCTGCCCTCACTGCGGGACGAGGCTGAAGAGCCCGTGCCACGAATGCAGCAAGGCGGTGTCGTTCTCCTGGGCTGTGTGCCCCTGGTGCGGGACGGCCCCGCAAGCGGAGCGCAAGATGGGATCGATTGCGGCGGCTGCAGAGGACGTGGGAGGGCGGACGACCGTCGACGAGCCCTCGATCTCAGAGCGAGAGGCGACGGAGCCGACGACGGCGCCTGAGTCGTTGGGGAGTCCGGTGGGGGCACGGTTGATCCAGACGACCGAGACGGAGGCAGCGCGGGCGGCGAAGTCGAAGCCGAGTCCGTTCCGTCGATCTGAGGGGGATGTGCCGGCCAGGGCGGCGTCGGGCGAATAAGGTCCGGACTCTGGCGGCGTCGTGCGGCTTCGCGCCGGGCGGGAGACGCGCGATGAACGCGCTGCAGCTGTGGACGAAGGCAAGCAGGACACGGCTGGGCCAGTGGTGGCAGCTGAAGTCGGCGCCGGGACGGCGACGGATGGATCTGGCGCTCTACCGGATCAGCGGTGGTCGGCTGACGCTGTTGAGCGGGCTTCTGCCCTGTTTGATGCTGACGACGACGGGCCGTCGGAGCGGGCGTCGGTACACGACGCCGGTGGTGTACACGCGCGAGGCGGGTGAGGTAATCGTGGTGGCGTCCAAGGACGGCACGCCGGGCGATCCGCAGTGGTTGCTCAATCTGCGGGTGAAGCCCGTGGCGGAGTTGTCGATCCGGGGCGCGCGCGCTTCGTACGCGGCGCGAATCCTGGATCCGAACGAGGCCGGGTGGGAGGCGCTGTGGTCGCTGGCGTTGGAGCGGAATCCGACTTACGCCGTCTACCGTCAGAGCAAGGGCCATGCGATTCCGGTGGTGGCGTTCCGGCCGATCGTGGCGGCTCGGGTGGGCGGGGACGAGCCGCCGGGGTAAGGTCGACGCGGCGGGCAGGGGAGTCGAGCGACGATGTCCACCTGGCAAATCGGAGCGATTCTGATCTCGACGCTGTACGGGTCGGTTCTGTCGTACGTCGTCGTGGCGACGGTGCGTGGCCTGCTGGTGGGTGAAGAGACGGGACCGGTCCGGCAGTTCTGCCCGCCCCATGTGAATTGCCAGCTCTGCCGGGGAGCGGAGGAGCGGGCCGACACGCGAAGCGAGCGGATGGTCGGACTGGGCTGAGGGCCCGGGGTCGCGTCTAAGACAACGGGGCAAAATGGGGCTTGGCGAAGGCGAGCGGGCTAGACTGCCGCTGCCGTCCCGGGGGACCCGCGGCGGTGAGGGGGTTGGCATGCCATCGACGCTGGAGTTGGGGGCGCAGATTCCGGCCTGGCACTGGGACTACAGCGCGGGGGAGTTGCGCGACTGGGCGCAAGGGGTGGAAGCGCTGGGGTTCGATTGGCTGGCGATGACGGATCACGTGCTGTACACGTACCCGCTGCCGGAGCGGCCAACGGCCGGGCGCTACATGGGCGGGACGTTTCAGCATGAGACGCTGACGACGCTGGCCTACCTGGCAGCGTGCACCTCGCGGGTGGTGCTGCAGAGCGCCGTGTTGGTGCTGCCCCAGCGCGAGCCTGTGCTGGTGGCGAAGCAAGCGGCGGAGATCGATCTGCTGAGCGAGGGACGGTTCCGCCTGGGCGTGGGGCTAGGCTGGCAGGAAGCCGAGTTCGCGGCGCTGGGGGCGCGATTTGGGCAACGGCCGTCGCGCTTTGAGGAGGCGATCGGGATCCTGCGAGCGTGCTGGTCGGAGGAGCCGGTGAACTTCGCCGGGCGCTACACGACGCTGGAGGGGATGAGCATGGTGCCCAAGCCAGCGACGCCGGGCGGTCCGAGGATCATGGTGGGAGGATCGTCGACGGCGGCGGTGGTGCGCGCGGCGCGGATCGCGGATGGCTGGATTGGCCTCTCGAACGCGGGGCCGGAACGGGCGGCGACAATCAACGAGAAGCTGCGAGCCGGGCTGGCAGCGGCGGGGCGGGACGCGGAGTCGTTCCTGGTGCAATGGTCGACGCCGCTGGTGGACGATCTGGAGGCGCTGGAGGAGACGCTGCGGGGCTATCGGGACGGCGGGGCGCAGGGAATCGGGGTCTCGATGCCGAGCTTCGATGCGAAGTCGCGGATCAGCGTCGATGCGTATCTGTCGAAGCTGGAGGCGGTGTCGCGCGAGGTCTGGCCAAGCGTGGTGTCCTAGCGGTGGTGTCTAGCAGAGGAGTTGGCGATGTCGATTCAAGTGCAGGCGTTCGACCACATTGTGCTGAACGTGAGCGACGTGGAGCGGTCGTTGGGCTGGTACACGGGGACGCTGGGGCTGGAAGGCGTGCGGGTGGCCGAGTGGCAGGCGGGGGAGGTGCCGTTTCCGTCCGTGCGGGTGAGTGAGGCGACGCTCATCGATCTGATCGCGTCGGAGCGGGCGGGGGAGAATCTGGATCATTTCTGTTTGGTGGTGGCTGCGGGTGACTTGGAGTCGGTACGGACGTCGGGGGAGTTTGATGTGGTGCGGGATACGGGGGAGACGAAGCTGTACGGGGCGCGAGGGATGGCGGAGGGAGTGTACGTGCGGGATCCGGACGGGAACGTGATCGAACTGCGGTCGTACTGAGTGGGAGGCACGAGGACGAGCGATCCGCCGCGAGACTATCGCTCAGCGTCGGGAAAGGCCCTGCGGAACGCATCCGGTACGGGGGTGCGGGGTGGGAACGGGGGAGCATGCTTGCTTCTACGGAGGGGCCTGGGGAATATCTCGCCGTCCGGATTGCACTTGGGGCAGCCGCGGTAGGCGTCCTCCCTGACTCGGATCCAGCCACTGACGGAGTTGCAATGCGGGCAGCGAGGCCTGACACCCTCGACGTCGTCGTCCACGAACCACCCTCAACACTCGGTCCCCCGGGCAGATCAGTCCATGGCGTGACCATCGCAAAAAATAAGACCGGTTGCAAGGTGTTGCAAAGTGACGGCTTCCAGATATATCACGTCGCTGGTCGGCGGTTTAGCGTCGGTTCATGGCAGGCGGTGGCAGCGGCAAAGACGATCGGTACGGGGTCCGGCGTCGCAAGCGACGGTCCGGGGGCCGTGCTGCGCCGGATTCCAACGAATTGATCCGGGCGATCGTGGAGGTGGTGAATCGGTGGGTGAAGGGCGACTTGCCAGACTCGCCAGAGGATGTCGAGCGCCGGATGGTTCGTGAATCGGGCCCTTCGACGCAGGAGATGACGGAAGAGGAGCTGCTGGAGGCGGGGGAACGGATCTCGCTTGAGGAGGCTCGACCCAAACGGGCAAGCTCGCGAGGGAGCGGACCGGGGCGATGGCTGTCGATCGCGCTGAGCTTGGCCAGCGAGGAGGCTCGGCGCTGGCGGCATGTCCCGAAATCCGAAGCGGAGAAGGCGCAGAGCAATATCACGAACAAGCGTCGGCGGGACGGCCGGGATAGGCGCGGGCGCTGGAAGACGCCGATCTTCGCGAACTTGGAACCGGAGCCGGATGGGGACGGGTACGTGCTGATGCTGGCGAACGATCTGGAGCGGGACGTACGGGAGTAAGTGCTCTTGGAGAATGAAGGCGAGCCACTCGTCGCTAGTCCATGACGACGGTGGCTTCGACTTCGATGAGGAGCTGGGGCAGGGCGAGGGCCTGGACGCCGATGAGGGTGCTGGCGGGGGGATCGTCGCCGAAGACGGCTTGGCGGGCTTCGGCGAGCGCGGGCCGGACTTCGGGGGCGTAATCGACGACGTAGGTCGTGACTTTGGCGATCTGCTCGACCCGACCGCCCGCGGCGACGACCGCGAGGCGGAGGTTGTTGAAGGCTTGCTGGGCCTGGGCGCCGATGTCGCCTTCGCCGACGATGTTGCCGTCGGGGTCGATGGCGACTTGGCCCGAGATGTAGGCGGTGGTGCCGGCGCGGGCTTTGACGATGTGGCTGTAGCCGGCGGGCGGGTGAATCGTGGCGGGGTTGATGCGTTCGAGGCTCATCTGGGTGCTCCTGCCCTGTAGGGGGGAGCAGGGTAGCGCGTGGTGTTGAGGCAGGGTCAGGCGGGGACGCTGAGGGCTTCGGTGAGAAGGTCGAGCTGGGCGTGTTTGGCGATGAGGTCGACGGCGCGTTGGAGTTTGCGCGCGCCCTGAAAGTCGCTCTGGGTGTAGAGGTCACCGATGCGGCCGGCGGCGGTGGCGGTGTCGAGGGGGGTAACGATGAGGGCGAACTCTTCGCTCTCAGCACGCTCGTAGACGTAAGGAAGCTGCGGCACACCGCCGCTGAGGATGAGGCAGGCGGGGTTCTGGTTGAGCGCGGAGAGGGCGACGTCGACGCGGTCGTGGCGGGTGATGACGGCTGCCTGGGGATGGTTGTCGAAGTAGTTCATGCCGCTGTGGGCACTGATCGATCCGA
>JAPUIR010000298.1 GCA_027296805.1 Chloroflexota bacterium
TCGGACGCGCTGGAGGCGGCGGTCGCCCGGGCCGCGGAATCGATCGTGTGCGTGGAGGCACGACGCCGGCACGGGGCGAGCGGGATCGTGTGGGGGCCGGACGCGGTGGTGACGGCGGCGCACGTGATCGAACACACGGACGATGTGCAGGTGTACCTACCGGACGGGACGCAGGTCGGCGGAGAGCTGGTGGGGCTGGACGCGGGGACGGACGTGGCGGTGCTGCGTGCGGACGTGCAGGGCGCGCCACGGCCGGAGTTCATCGATGCGCCGGGGCTGGGGGCGCTGGCGCTGACGGTGGGCCGCGCATCCGCGGAGAGCTTGGGGGCGTCGCTGGGCATCATCAGCGGCGTGGGGGGGCGCTGGCAGACGCGGACGGGGGCATCGGTGAGCGCGTATTTGCGCACGGACGCCCGCATGCTGCCCGGGTTCTCCGGGGGACCGCTAGTGGGCGCGTCCGGTGGGGTGTTCGGGATGAACACGTCGCTGCTGGCGCGCGATGGGGGCTTCACGATTCCGGCCGCCGCGCTGACGCCGATCGTCGATTCGTTGCTGGAGCACGGCCGCCTGCGGCGCGCCTTCCTGGGTGTGGCCACGCAGCCGATCCGGCTGGCGCAGGCGGGCGCTCCCTCCGATCTGACTCAGGAGCGCGGCCTGCTGATTACCGGTGTCGACTCGGACGGTGCGGCGGCGGCGGGTGGCGCGCTGCTGGGTGACGTGATCCTTGGCTTGGGCGAGGACAGCGTGGAGGAGACGTCGGACTTGTTGAACACACTGGGGCCGGAGCGGATCGGGGCCGACGTCAGCCTGCGGGTGCTACGAGCAGGCGCGGTGCACGCGCTGAAGGTGGTGCCAGGGGAGAGGGAGTGAGATGCAGCACCCCGTCTCGATCGACGAGCTGGTCAGCGTGGTCCGGCCCAGCGTGGTGCGGCTGAGCTCCGGGCGAGGCGCGGGAAGCGGCACCGTCCTGGGCAGGCGTGGCTTCCTGGTCACCAATGCCCATGTGGCCAGCGAGGGACCGATCGCGGTCGTGACGGGCGATGGCGCACGGGCCGAGGCGTCGATCGTCGCTGCCAACCCGGATCTGGACCTCGCACTGTTCCGCGCCCCCGACTTGGACGTGGACCCGCTGCCGCTCGGGCCTCGCGACAGCGGCAGGCCGGGCCAGATCGTCGTGGCCTTGGGCTATCCCGGCGGCGAGGCTCTATCGGCACGGGCCGGCATTATTACGGCACAACAGGTCTCGTCGCATCAGCGCCGGGCGGACCGCGAGGGACGTACGCTGTTGTTCAGCGATCTGCGACTGGCGCCCGGCTTCTCCGGCGGCCCGATGGTCGATGCAGAGGGGCGGGTGGTCGCGATCAGCACGCAGATCGTGGGCGGGATCGCCGCGGGGGTGCCCGTGGAGAGCCTGCGTTGCTTCCTGCGGGAGGCGGCGTTGGAGGTGTTCGATGGGACCGCGCAGGCCGACCGCGATCCGCGCGCTCGCCGTCGCGCCGGCTGAGGCGTATCTGGCGGCGCTGGACCGCTGCGACGGCATTGAGGTGCGCCCCGGCGGCCCCGAGCCAGAGGCGCATGACCTGGCCTGGGCGGACGTGGTTGTGATCGAGGCGACCGCTACGGCGGCCCCGATTTGGGCGCCGCCAACGCTGTGGTTGATTCCGCCGGATGCCGGAGCCGTCACGGCGACCGGCGCGTCGTCCATGCTGAGCGTGCCGACAAGCCGTGAGCGGCTCGCGACGGCGATCCGGGCGGCGGCGGCGGGGTTAACGGTGCGCGATCCGACGGTCGAGGCGGGCGACGCGGCTCCCGCGAATCTGGAGGTCGAGGCGCTGACGCCACGCGAGGAGGAGATCCTGCGATGGCTTGCGCGGGGGCGGTCGAACAAGGCGATCGCGGCGGAGCTGGGGCTGAGCGACAATACGGTGAAGTACCACGTCAGCGCGATCCTGGCCAAGCTGGGGGCGGAGTCGCGCACGGAGGCGGTCGCCGTGGCGGCGCGTCGTGGGTGGGTGATGCTGTAGGGGTCGGCGGGGTGAACGCCCCGAATGGCCGCTGGATTGGGTGCGCCTTTCGTATCCACGGTCGGGGGCTTCGTTAAACTGCGGCGAGCAGAGCGGGCGAACTCCAGGACTTGGTCGAACCCAAAGAGAGATTAGGAGGCAGCGATGGCTACGTTCCGCAGTCTGGCTGAGGTTGTGCTGATCGTCGATGACATGGAGCAGGCGCTGTCGTTCTACCGCGACACGTTGGGATTGCCGCTGTTCTCTCCGCCCGACCTCCCGGGCAAGTTCCTGCAGGTCGGTGAGCAAGGAGGGCTGAGCGGCGCGACGGGAGTGCCTCAGCAGATCGTGCTCGTGCCCCGACCAGCGGGTACGCAGCGGGCGGGCGCGGACCGTACGGAGCGCGTGCTGCACCACATCGGCCTGGAGGTTGCCGCCGACGAGTACGAAGCGCTTCGCCGGCGCTTGAACGAGGCCGGCCACGACACGCGCAGCGGCGAGCATCCGTTCATGCAGGTCGAGGCGTTCTATGTGGACGATCCCGAGGGCAACGAGGTCGAGATCGTCCGCTACACGGGCTAGTCCCCGAGGGACGGCCCTACGCGCTATCTTCCCCGCGAATGCCCCCAGCACCCAATAGAGAGGGTGGCGCGCCCACGCTCGAAACCGTCCGTCTTGAGCGGTCTCGCGATGCGTGTGCGGCTCAGCTGGAGAGGAACGTCGAGGATGGACGATTCCGAGCGCTCCAGCGCCGCTGAGAGCGACGCGGCAGGCTACCGGTTCGATCGCCTCAAGATCGGGCTGATCCTGCGCGATATGTACTTCTCGAAAGACGATCCCAAACCGGGCGATACGATCGCCGACTTCGATCTGCCTACGTTGAATGGGGGACGGTTCCGCTCGAGCGATCTCGCCACGAAGGGGCCTGCACTGCTTGTTTTCGGCTCTTTCACCTGTCCGGTGACGGACAGCGCAGCGCCCGGGCTCAATCGTCTGCATGCGCGTTTCGGGGACAAGGTGCAATTCGTGATGGTGAACGTGCGCGAGGCCCACCCAGGGGCGAACGCGCCGCAGCCCACGGACCTCGAGGAGAAGCGTGCGCACGCGGAGCGGCTGCGCGACCTGCACGCAATCCCGTACACGGTCGCCGTCGACGACATCGATGGGACGCTGCACCGCACGCTGAGCCCGAAGCCGAATTCGGCCTACCTGCTTGGAACCGACGGCACGATCTTGTTCCGCGCGCACTGGGCCAACGACACGAGCGCGATCGAACGGGCGCTGGCGGCGGTCAGCGACGGACGCCCGCTGCCCCGTTCCGAGAGTCGTGGTCTGATCCGTCCCCTCTGGCCCACGCTGCGCTACGTGGCCCCGACGCTGGACCGTGCGGGACGGGGTGCGTGGCGCGACATGTGGCTGGCGGCGCCCCCCATGGCGGCGGCCGCAGCCTTGCTGCGCGTGTTGCGGCTCGTGCCGAGGGGGACGGGGACTTCGTGATCGACTCGATGCGGTTTCGCTCGCGCTCACGACCTTGAGCCTGCTCCGCAACCGCGACTACCGGCTGCTCTTCTTCGGTTTCCTGACCGTGCAGGGGGGGCTCACGTTTCAGCTCGTGACCCCGATCTTTTGGGTCCAGGAGCACGCCGACGACGACATCCGAGTCCT
>JAPUIR010000299.1 GCA_027296805.1 Chloroflexota bacterium
GAACCCGCGCCACCGCTCCCTGATCGCGAGCCCGACGATACCGACTGCGGGCGCCAACATCACCAGGGCGAACCCCACCAAAGGCCCCGCGACCAGCCCGGCAACTGCGGCGACCAGCGACACCCAAAGCGTGTAGATGACGATTCCAACCAACAGCTTATAGCTGGAGACCTCGGTGTGGTCAGCCCGGAACAGGCGGACGACGCGGTCGGTTGCCTGGAACGGGACCCAGAACGACAGGTAGCCGACGACGGCGATGAGCGCCGCCGGGATGCCGAACAACCAGATTCGGGCAAGGGTCCAGCGTGTTGCGCGCATCAGACTCAGATCGGCCGTGAGGTCGGCTGGGCGGAGCCCTAGCCGCTGGAGCCGATCTGCGTGTCTCCCCACCTCGTCCGCCAACGCCAGCCCCGCCTGGGAGCGTTCGGCACGCACACGCGCTAACAGCTTGGTGGTTGTCTCGAGGCGGGCGATGCGCGCCACCCAGTCCCCGTCCGCCTCGAACTCCGCCTCCCACATCCGAACCGCACACTCTGCGATGGGCTGATCGGCCCACTGTTCGAGGTTCACGGTGACGCCCCTCAGTGCGTTGTCGATGCGTCCAGTGAGCTCGACCACCGCGTCCTGATCGCCGATGCCGCGCGATGCCAGGTCCGACCACGCAACCTCGGTCCCGACGATGACATGCGCCGCCGAGCGGAAGGTGTCTTTGCGCCGAAATACGAGGCCAACCGGCACGATGGGAAACGGCTGGCTCGTCAGGGCGAACGCTCCGAGCGCCATCCGCGCAGCCCCTGTCTTCAACGGGGCGATGGAAGGGTCGCCGTGACTAATCCCCTCCGGAAATATCCCCACAGCGTCCCCCCGGCCGAGCGCCTCGTGCACGGCGCGAAACATGTCGGTGTTGCGACCCATCGCAGCCGCATCGTCGACCCTGCGGTACACCGGGATCGAACCTGATCCGCGCATCAACCAGCCGACCTTCCGGTCGGAGAAGAGCGGTGCCTTGGCCAGAAAACGCACCGGCCGTCTCGCCGCAGCTACGACGAGCACGGGATCGAGTAGCGAGTTGGGGTGGTTGGCCACGAGGAGGACCGGACCGCCTCGGGCGACGGACTCTCCCGTCACCGAGAGTCGGTAGTAGACGTGTGCGGCCAGGCGCCCCACCAGCGAGAGCGCGGGGAAGAGCCACATGGTCGCTCGCCGTCGTCGAGTGAGCAGCTAGCGTCGAGCTTCAGTTCGCACGCGGCCGGAAGGCGAGCAGCACATTGCCGGGCTTCTGCCCGAAGAAGCCGTAGCCGGAACCGATGAAGACCATGCCTGCGCCCGCCGCGATCGAGTTGGAGTCCACCGAGCCGCCCTCGCCTTCGATCCCGTTGATCGTCTCGAACGGGATCGCCGTATCGAACTGGAACAGCACACGACCGTCGACTCCGTCGAAGATGTGGATACGGCCGTCGAGGCCGGCGGTCACAACCGCGCCATCCACGACCAGTGGGGTGGCCGAAAGACCATACCGTCCCGTGCACCCAGGCACGCGCGCTCGGCGCTCCTCTGAGCAGTCCGGGCTCAAACGGTGCTCCCACAGTGGTGCGCCCGTCGCGATGTCGAACGTGTAGATCCCCGGCATGCGCTCGCCGCCGCCGGGGTCGCTGATCGTCAAGAAGACTCGCTCGCCGTCGATCGCGATTCCCCAGTGGTTGCCTCCCAGCGCCCCGCCCAGGCCCCTGCGCTGCGCCCACACGAGGTTGCCGTCCTCGGGATCAAGGGCCCACAGGTGGCCAGATTTCTGGCCCGCCAGCAGAAGCTCCCGCCCATCGCTCAGTTCGGTCAGGATGGCGGAACCACCAAAGTCCCAGTCCCGGCGAATGCTCTCTGATGCGCTCGGGCAATTGGGCCCGCTGCGCCGCCCACAGGCCATGTTCCAGACGTCCCGGGGCGTCGCCTGGAAGATCCACAGCTCCTCGCCTGTCTCCAGGTCCAGCGCGATGATCGCGTCACTGGTCCTGGTGGCAGGGAGAGACGTGTTCTCACCCGTGGTCACGTACACCCTGCCGCGCCGGGCGTCGATCGAAGGCGTCGACCAGATCGGCGCGCCGGAGGGCCCGCGCAGCGCGACGCCCGTCGAGCTGACTTCGCCCGTGTACTCTGCCTCTTCCATGGTCACGTACGACCAAAGTCGCTCGCCTGTGGCCGCGTCCAGGGCAGTCACCGCGCCACGCCCCACGCAGCACTCGAACGTGGGGTTCGCGCCGGCGCTCACGCCCGACGCCGAAAGGGGGACGATGACCTTGCCGTCGTGGACCACTACAGAGCCCGAGATGTTGCCGCTGCCCTCGTCGACCCGCCCACTCACGACCCACACCGGGGCACCGGTGCGGGCGTCGACCGCGTGCACCTGACCGCGAGCGTCGCCGAAAAACAGCGTCTGCCGCCCAGTATCCCCCAATTCGGCGAGAGATATGGACGATCGCAGCGGGTTGGGAGAGTCGTAGACCCACTTGACGCAACCGGTCTCGGCATCGAGGGCGAGCACCTTGCGGGTGTTCACCGCCGAATAGAAGACGGTGGAGCCCGCGATGACCGGAGCGGCGCGCAGGCGGGTCACTCCAGGGAACGCGAGCGCCCATGCGAGCTCCAGGTGCTCCATGTCACCCTTGGAGAGACCGGCCGCCTCCGCAGAGATCATGCGTGGGGCCGTGATCTCGATCCCGAGCGTGCTCATCGACACAGGTTGGATCAGATCCACTGAGCGCCGGTCATCCGCGCACCTGATGTCGGCGATCCACGCTTCGTGCGTGACCTCGGC
>JAPUIR010000003.1 GCA_027296805.1 Chloroflexota bacterium
CCGCGAACACCCGATCCTCGGCCATGCCCCGCTCCGTTCGCTCGTCTACATCGTCTCCGGCGCGTCGATCCCGATCAGATCGAGCGTCCGCGCCACCGTGGTCTTCGCCGCCAACGTCAGCCGCAGCCGTGCCCGCGAGAGCTCCGCCGCCTCCGCATCGATCACCCGGCAGGCCCCGTAAAAATCCGTGAACGACTGCGCCAGCTCCATCGCATAAGCCGTCAGATGATGGGGCTCCAGCCGCTCGGCCATGTACGCGATCAGCTCCGGCAGCCGCAGCATCTCCCCGATCAACGCCAGCTCCTCGGGCTGTTCCAAAAGCTGGACATCCCCGTCTGCACGCAGGCCGGCTTCCTCGCCCTTGCGCAAAATGCTGGCGGCGCGGGCGTGCGCGTACTTCACGTACGAGGCTGGATTCTGCTTCGGATCCTGACTCGTGGCGACGTCCAAGTCGAAGTCCATCTGCGCGTCGGACGACCGTTGCAGCATGAAATACCGCGTCGCATCCTTGCCCACCTCCGTCACCAGCTCGCGCAACAGCACCAGGTTGCCCGAGCGCTTCCCCATCCGCACCCGCTCCTCGCCGCGCCGCAGATGCACCAGTTGGTACAGCAGGATATCCAAGCCACCCGCGGGACCTCCCACCGCCTCACTGGCCGCGATCGTCCGCGCCACGTGGCCATGGTGGTCGGCTCCCCAGACGTCGATCACTCGCTCGAAGCTGCGCTCCACGAACTTGTCGAAGTGATACGCCACGTCCGAACCGAAGTAGGTCGGCTCCCCGCTGCTGCGCACGAGCACGTCATCCTTGTCCTCGCCCAGCTTCGTGGATGTGAACCAGACCGCCCCCTCCCGCTCCGACACGAAGCCGGCCTCCCGCAACCGCCCCATCGCCGCCTCGTAGGGCGACTGCCCCTCTAACGACGGCCGCCCCTCGAACAGACTCGACTCGTTGAACCAATGGTCGAAATGCACGCCCAGCAGTTCTAAGTCGGCTTGAATCGACTCTATGACCAGCGCGATCCCGCGCTCCGTCAGCTCCGGCGTGGCCCCGTCGTTGTTGAGGTAGCGCTCCCCCACCTCCGACCGGATCTCCTCCGCGAGATCGATCATGTACTCCCCGGGGTAGCCGTCTTCCGGAATCGGCGCCTCGCGCCCGAAGAGCTGTTGGTATCGAGCGAACAGCGTCGCCCCGAACGTGCGCGCCTGCGACCCGGCGTCGTTGACGTAGTACTCGCGCTGTACCGCGTACCCCGCCGCTTCCAGCACCCGCGCCATCGAATCGCCTAGTACCGCGCCTCGCCCGTGCGCGACATGCAGCGGCCCCGTGGGATTGGCCGAAACGAACTCCACCTGTGTCGCTCGCCCCGTTCCCAGCTCGAGGTTCGCCCAGGTCGCGCCGCCCGCCGCGATCGCGTCGACCTGCTGGCGCTTCCAGGCCTGGCTCAGCCGGACGTTAATGAACCCTGGCGCCGCCACGCTCGCCTCGCCGATCAACGTCCCGGTTTCCACCCGTTCCGCGATCGCCTCTGCGATCTCCAGCGGCTTCCGCTTCAGCGTCCCCGCCAGCCGCAGCGCAACGCTGCTCGCGTAGTCTCCGTGCTCCGGCTTCTGCGCGCGCTCCACCACCACCTCGCCCACGGGTACCGCGGGCAGCGTCCCATCCGCCTGCGCCACGTCGAGCGCGGCGGCGATCGCGGAGCGGATGGCGTCTCGGACCAGCTCGGCCATGGCGTCGACTCGGATCGAAAGTCCCGGGGTCGATCGCGTGATCGAGCGTCCCGGGAGACGCCATCGTACTCGCGTGGGCACCACAGCGACAGCGCCGCCCGGCAAACGCCAATGCTGCGTTTACGCCTCTCGGGTGGCGCGCCCAAAATCCGAGCGTGCCTGCTCGCGAGTCCGCTGCCGCGAACGCTAGTGAACCGCTTCCGCGCCCTCCACCGAAAGCCGTCCGGCCCGACGCGCCAGGGGCTGGTGCTCCGGGGCCCGCAGGTTCGGATCGCGTTCCAGGATGCGCTCCGCGTAGTTGCGCGCCTGGAGCAGCAACGTGTGGTCGGTCAACTTCGCCACCCGCAGATCCGGCAGCCCCGATTGCCGCGTCCCGAAATACTCGCCCGGCCCGCGCATCTCCAAGTCCGCCTCGGCCAGATCGAAGCCGTCGCTCATGCGCTCCATCAGCGTCAGCCGCTTGCGCGCCGCATCGCCGTCGGTCTCCGACAACAGATAGCAGAACGACTGATGCTCCGCCCGGCCGACCCGTCCCCGGAACTGATGCAACTGCGACAGCCCGAAGCGGTCCGCCCCCTCGATCAGCATCACCGTCGCGTTCGGCACGTCCACGCCCACCTCCACCACGGCCGTCGAGACCAGAATCGCCGCCTTCCCCGAGCGGAAGTCTGCCATCGCGCGTTCCTTGTCCGCCGACGCCATGCGCCCATGCAACAGCCGCATCCGCTCCGATAGATCGGGAAACACTGCGCTGCGCAAGCGCTCGAACTCCTCCACCGCGGAGCGCGCCTCAATCGCCTCCGATTCCTCCACCAACGGGCAGATCACGAACACCTGCCGCCCGGCCGCGACCTCCTCGCGCACCTTCACGTAGACCTCCTCGCGCTCCTCCGGCCCGATGAACCGCGTCTCGATCGGCTGCCGTCCAGGCGGCATCTCGTCCAAGCGCGAGACGTCCAAATCGCCGTAAATCGTCAACGCCAGCGTGCGCGGGATCGGCGTCGCGGTCATCACCAACAGGTGCGGACTGCCGCCCTTGCCGCGCAGCGCGTCGCGCTGCATCACACCGAACCGATGCTGCTCGTCGACCACCGCCAGGCCCAGCCGCTCCAGCCCCACCCGCTCCGTGATCAGCGCGTGGGTCCCCACCACAATGTCCAGCTCGCCCTGCTTCAGCGCCGCCTGCACCTGCCGCTTCTTGCCTGCCTTCGTCGCGCCGGTCAGCAGTGCGATCCGCACCGGCCGCCCCAGCGCCGGCGAGACCGAATAGTCGTGGAACAACGACTCCCCATCTTCCACCCCAAAGATGCGCCGGAACGTCGCGTAGTGCTGCTCCGCGAGCACCTCCGTCGGTGCCATCAACGCGGCTTGGTAACCGGCCGCCACCGTCCCCAGCATCACCGCCGCCGCCACCACCGTCTTGCCCGAGCCCACGTCGCCTTGCAGCAGGCGCGCCATCGGCTCATCTCGTCCCAGGTCCGAGCGCAACTCTGTGATCGCCCGGATCTGCGCGTTGGTCAGCTCGAACGGCAACGCATCGACGAATGTCTGGATAAAGTCGCCCGCCAGCCGGATCACCGGTGCGTCTCGACGCGCCCGCGCCTCCCGCTTGCGGCTCAGCACCGCCACCTGAATCGACAGCAGCTCCTGGAACGCCAGGCGCTCGCGCGCCCGGTCCCGCGCCTCCATCGATTGCGGGAAGTGCAGCTCCCGGATCGCCTCCGCCTCCGGCGGATAGTCCGTCTCTTCCAGCACCTCCGGCGGCAACGACTCCGGTACCAAGTCGGCGTACTGCTCCACCGCCGCGCGGGCCAGCTTACGCACCGTCCGCCCGGGCAACCCTTGGGTAAGCGCGTAGACCGGCACGTATCGGCCCACGTGGGTGCCCGACTCCTCCCGGTCCAGCAGCTCCCACTCCGGCGACGTCAGCTGCGGCTTGCCGCGGTACGCCGTCACGTTCCCCGCCAGCCCGATCCGCGCCCCCTCTGGCATCTGCTTGGCCAGATACGCTTGGTTGAACCACAGCACGCGTAGCGACCCGCTCGCGTCCTTCACCACGATCTCAGTGCTCCGACGACCCTTCCCCATGAACGCGACCCGCGATTTCTGGATCGTTCCGATCACCGTCGCCGCTTGCCCCACGAACAGCTCCGCGATCGGCTTCACGTTCGTGAAGTCCACATGCCGCGTCGGGAAGTACCACAGCATGTCTTCCACGCTGGTCACGCCCACACGCGCCAGCCGATCGACCGTCACCTGCTGGATCCGCCCCAGCGTCGCGACTGGCGCCTGCAAGCCGGTGCCCGGCGCGCTCTTCGACGAGTCTCGCTTCCCGCGGGGACCGTGCTCCTTGCTTGCTGCTTGAGCCTCAACCGCTGGCACGGACGCAGCCGGGGCCCGCCGGCTCTCGCGCGGCGCCGCCTTGCCGCCGTAGCGGCTCACCACCTGCGACGCCCACGCCGCCCGCTTCGCCCGGCTCAACGACCCATAGCCGTCGCGCGGCAGCGCCGCCACGATCGGGTAGAGCGCGTTTCCGGGCTCCGCATGCGCCAGCACGCCCCGCAGGTAGCCATCCAGCCCCCCCGATACCGCGCCGTCGTCGAACTCGCGCCGCTGCTCCGCTCGCAGCATCTTCAGGAGCGTGACGACCGCGTCGACCGGGGGGCGTGCCGCCGGCCGGGATCTCATGCAGGCGCCCGCAGGATCGCCGCTCCCAGCGCCGCCGGCCCCGTGTGCACCCCGATCACGGGGCTGACTTGCAAGATCCCCACCTCCACGTCGGGCAGCGCGGTCCGGATCCGCATCGCGAGCTCCTCGGCGTCTCCCGGCGTGGTTCCGTACAGCACCGCGATCCGCTCGGGGCGCGGCGTCCGCACGATCGTCTGGAAGAGCCGCTCGGTCGCGCGCTGACGAGTGCGCGGCCTCTCGATCCCCTCAATCTCGCCGTTCGCCAACTCCAGCAGCGGCTTCGTGCGCAACAGCGTCCCCAGGAACGCCCGCGCCCGGCCAATCCGACCACCCTTCTGCAGGTACTCCAACGTGTCCACGAACAGCAGCACCCGCGTGCGCGCCGAACCGTCCAGCGCCGCCGCCCGCACCGTGCCCATGTCTCCGCCGGCCGCCGCCGCCTTCGCCGCGGCCAGCACTCCGTTCCCAAGCCCTACCGTCGCCGAGTTGGAATCGATCACCTCAATCGGCGGTCCCGACTCCAGCAGTCCGCGCGCGGTCTGCGCCGCATTCGTGGTCCCGGACAGCTTCGCGCCCAGGTGCACCGACACGATCCCATCCACATTCTCCTCTGCCAGCACCCGGTCGTAGGTCTCCTTGAACGCCCCCGCCGACGGCTGCGACGTGCGCGGCAGAATCGCGCTCGCCTCCATCCGCCTGTAGAACTCGTCCTTCGTGATCGTCACGCCGTCTTGATAGACTTCGTCGCCGAAATGCACGTTGAGCGGCACCACGACGATCCCGTACTTGCGGATCACGTCCTCTTCCAGGTCCGCCGTCGAGTCGGTCACGATCCGGATGGTCATCGCAGGCTCACGTGCCACAAAATGAGAAAGTGCTTATACCAATGCGCGTGCTGCATTCAGCCTACTCCAGCGACGCCAGCCACGGGTAGTGCGGCTGCCCGCCTATGACAAGCTCCACTTCGACCTCTTCACCCAGGACGGCCTCGACCTCGCGTTTCGTCGTCGCCGCCTCGTCTGGATCCACGTCCAGCCCCTGGTACAGCGTGAGCAGCACCCCGTCCGTCTGGCGTTTCAGCATCGCCTGCACCAACGCGATCAGCGCGCCCGCGTCATCGTTGCTGCCCTCTACGATTGTGCCGTCCAGCGCGGCGAACGACTGGCCCTCCCGCAACGCGACCGGCTGCCTGATGGCTCTTGCGGCCCGCGTCACAAACCCGCTCACCAGCCTCGCTGCCGCCCCCGACATCCGCCGCGCGTTCCTCGCCGCCTCCCCGCCCTGCTCCAGCACCAACAACGCGGCCACGCCGCCCGGCTGGTCCGTCGACGCCACCACGCGGATCCGGGGACTCCCGGCCTGCTCCGTCGCCAGCCGCGCCGCCAGCTCTGCCGCCGGGACGATGTTCGTGTCGTTCGCCAGCACGATCACCTCGCGCGCGTGTGTCGTCCTTGCTGCCTGCAGAATGGCCGCCGCGCTCGGGTTCATCGTCGGGCCGCCCGCCACGACCGCCGCCACGCCCAGATCGTGAAAGAGCTGCATGAACCCCTCTCCCGACGCCACCGCCACCACCGCCAGCTCCGGCAGTTCGTGGCGCGTCTCGGCCAGCAGCCCCGCATGCTGCGCCGACATGTCGTCCGCCTTCTGCCCCGACACGGCGCCGAAGACCGCCGCCCGCGCGAAGGCCGACTCTGGAGCGCCTGTGTGCACGTGCACATGCAGCATCGACGGATCGCCCACCACTCCCACCGAGCTTCCCACCTCCGACATCGCCACCCGCAGCGCCTCCACCTCCAACCCCTCGCCCGTCACTACGAACTCCGTGCAGAACCCGAACCCGGCTTCGCTCGCCTGCCCGGCCTGGACCAGCCAGCCCGCGTCGATGGCTCCCGCCTCCACGGGTGCCTGCGGCGGGTCCAGCCCCTGCACGCCGAACAGCATCCCCTCCCAGACGATGGCCAGACCGAGTGCTCCCGCATCCACGACGCCGGCCTCGCGCAGCATCGGCATCTGCTCCGGCGTACGCTCCACCGCCAACTGTGCGCGCTCCAGCCCAGCCTCCATCAGCGCCACGATGCTTTTTTCTCTCACCGCATTGCCCATCGCCGACGCGACCGACAGGATCGTACCCTCCCTCGGATCGACCACCGCCCCCCTGGCCGCTTCCGCCGCGTGTTCCAACGCCTGATTCAGCGCCCCGATGTCGTCCCGCTTCGGCCCGGTCATCGATTCCGCCAATGACTCCGCCAACCCGTGTAACCACTGCGACAGGATCACCCCGGAGTTACCACGCGCGCCTAGAAGCGCCCCCCGTGCGGCGAGGCGCAGCTCCTCCGCCGCGGTCTCATTTCCCCCCTCCGACAGCCGTTCGACCGCCGCTTGCATCGTCAGGGCCATGTTCGATCCCGTGTCCCCGTCGGGGACCGGGAAAACGTTGATCGCATCGATCGCCGCCGCGTTACGCGTCAGCCAGATAGTCGCGCTCTCCAGCATGCGGCGCGCCAGCGTCCCCGTCAGCGCCTGCCCCTCGGCGCCTGCGCCCGGGTTTGCTTTGTCTGTCTCACTCATCTTGGTATTATGCCTGGGTGCCCTATGCGGCGCTTTTTCTCTGCACAGCGGAGCTCGCGCTTGTGGCGAGCCCATGAGGTGACGACATGGCTTCCGGTCGCTGCGATGTTTGTGGCAAGACAACGACGTTCGGTCGCAATATTCGCCACCGTCACTCCGGTCGTTGGAAGCGCAAGGCCCCACGCACCTCGCGCAAGTTCAAGCCCAACGTCCACAAGCGACGCGTGACCATCGATGGCAAGACCGTTCGCGTCAACATCTGCACCTCGTGTATGCGCACCACGCTCAAGCGCATGGCCGCCTAGCCGCTTCGAAGCCCTGCCCGAAAATTCGCACGCAGCTTGGGCCGCAACCGGCGCTCTAGCCGCCAACGGCCGCGGACCGCAACCGAGCCATTGCCTCCTCCACCGACTCGCGATCGTTGAACACCGCTGACCCCGCCACCACCAGGTCTGCCCCCGCCGCGGCCACCGCGCTGATCGTCGACGCGTTCACCCCACCGTCCACCTCCAGCACCGCCTGCGACCCGATCGTATCCAACCGCTCCCGCGTCGACGCGATCCGCTCTAGCGCGCTTTCGATGAACGCCTGACCGCCCCAGCCTGGGTTGACGCTCATGATCTGTACCTGGTCCACCAAGGGCAGAATCGCGTCCAACGTCGAGAGTGGCGTTGCGGGATTCAACGTCACACCCGGGCGCGCGCCCAGCGCCCGGATCTCTTGCACCAGCTTGTGCAGATGGATCGCCGTCTCCACGTGCAGCAGGATCGTGTCTACGCCTGCCGCCACCAGCGGCTCGATGTGCGCCTCCGGGTTCGACACCATCAAATGCGCCTCCAGCGGCAGCGATGTTGATCGCCGCACCGCCGCGATTACGTCAGCACCGAACGTGATCGGCGGCACGTAGTGGCCGTCCATCACGTCCAGCGAAATCGCGTCCGCCCCCGCCGCCTCCGCGTCGCGCACCTGCTCCCCCAGCCGCCCGAAGTCCGCCGATAGGATCGAAGGCGCGATCTGGAGTGCCCGGGCCATCACGCTTTCTCCCGGGAGTCGCGTGTCACGTTCAGTCGCTGCTGCGCCTCCGCGATGGCCGCGGCGACGCGCTTCGGTGCCGTGCCGCCCGGCACATCCCGCGCCGCCAGCGCCTGCTCGACCGTCAATCCCACCGCGTCCTCCTCGAACAGGTGATGGTGCGTCTTCAGCTCGGCCAGCGTGAGCGACTGCATCGCTTTCCCTTCCGACTCGCACTGTTTCACCAACGCGCCGATCACGTGGTGCGCCTCCCGGAACGGCAGCCCCTTGCGGGTCAGATAGTCGGCGTAGTCCGTCGCCAGAATGAACGGATCCGACATCACCCCGGCCCGCGCACGCTCGGCGTCCACCTCGCCGGTCGCCACCGCCCCGGAGAGCACGTGCAGCGTGCTGATCACCGTCTCGGCCGTGTCGAACAAAGCCGGCTTGTCCTCCTGCAGGTCGCGGTTGTACGCCAACGGCAGCCCCTTCATCGTCACCAGCAGCGCCGTTAGGTTCCCGATCACCCGCCCAGTTCGCCCCCGCGCCAGCTCCGCGATGTCCGGATTCTTCTTCTGCGGCATGATCGACGACCCAGTCGAGTACGCGTCGGAGAACGCGAAGAACCCGAACTCCGCGCTCGCCCACAGAATCAGGTCCTCGCACAGCCGCGACGTGTGCGTCAGACAGATCGCCGCGTTGGCCATGTACTCCAGCATGTAATCGCGGTCCGC
>JAPUIR010000030.1 GCA_027296805.1 Chloroflexota bacterium
CGTCACGACCGTTTCGCGGATGGAATCGATGAGCTCGCTCATACGTCGTTGAAGCTGAGCCGTGTCGGTCACGACGGAGCTGCCGTCGCCGGTCGCCGCGCGCTGCACGGACTGCAGCAAGCTGCGCAGCGCATGGACCTCCAGCCGTTGCTCCTCGAGACGCTCCACCGACTCCCGGACTTGGGGCAGCATTGCGCGGGCTTCCGCGAGCGTGAAGAGGCGGTCGTCGGCCATGGGCGCAGGTTAGTCGCTGTCGGGCGCTGATGGCGGGCTGGGCTCGATCGCGGTCCCGGTCCCCGCGTCGGCGGCCTGCACGACTTCGGCGAGGACGCGGCGCACCGCCGCTTCGGCGACCGGCTCGGCCAGGATGGTGAGCTGATCCCCGGCCTCGACGGTGACCTGGCCGCGCGGGATCACGACGGTGCCCTGGCGGTGGATGATCGTCACGATCGAGCCCTCAGGGAGCTGGATTTCACGCAGCTCACGCCCCACCAGTCCCGACTCCTGTTCGACGGTGAACTCGATCTGGACGGCGCCGATCAGGCGGCGCACGGGCGCCGCGCGGCGGGTGGTCCCCGCAAGGCGCGGCCCGCGCCGCGCGACCTGACGCAGGACGTCGCGCTGGGAGATCATGCCCAGCAGCCGTCGCTCGTCCCAGCGGGCGACGACGGGGAGCTGGCGCAGATCGCCCTCCGCCATGAGTTCGACGACGTGACCGAGTTGATCGTCTGGATAGACACGCTGCGGGCTGGCGACGCTGATGTCGCTGGCGACGAGGTTTTGGTCAGTCCGTTCCAGAGCGGCCGTGAGGTCGGTGGCGCTGACCAGGCCGCGGAAACGGCCTTCCTCGACGATCACGGCCAGCACGGTGCCGCGGGAACGGCTCATGGCCAGCGTCAGCTCCTGCAAGTCGGTGTCTTCCGTCACGAGCGGCACGTTCGTGCTCATGGTCTCGGCGACGGTGAGGTCCGCGACGACGGCGGCGGCGGGCTCCTCGGTGACGTCGACGCCGCGGCGGGCGAGCTTGATCGAGTAGATGGTGTCGCGGGTGATGATCTGGGCGACGGCGGTCGCGATGGCGACGGCGGTCATCAGGGGCAGGATGAGGGAGTAGTCGCGGGTGAGTTCGAAGACGATGAAGAGCGACGTGATGGGAGCGCGCGCGGCGGCGGCGAAGACGGCGGCCATACCGACCACGGCATAGGCGCCCGAGGGGCCGACCTGGTCGGGCGCGAGCTCCACGAAGGCGGCGCCCAAGAGCCCGCCCAGCATCGCGCCGATGAAGAGGGAGGGCGCGAAGACCCCGCCCGAGGCGCCGCCGCCGAGGGTGAGCGAGGTGGCCAGCGGTTTGATGACGAGCAGGATCGCCAGGGTGCCGGTCGCGATCTCACCGAGGGTTGCTTGCTCGATGGCGGCGAAGCCGGTGCCAAATACCTCGTCGTGCCAGAAGCCGAGCGCCCCCAGGGCGAACATGGCGACGACGGGTTTGGTGTAGCTGGAGGTGGGCAGGACCTCGAAGATGTCCTCCACCAAGTACAGCAGACGCAGCCAGAACACCCCCACGAAGGCGGCGGCGAGGCCGAGCAACGCGTAGAGGCCGATCTCGATGGCCGATTCCAGCGCGTAGTCCGGGATGACGATGCCAGGACGGTCGCCCTCGATGGCGATCGCGATCATGTTGGCGACCACCGCGGAGACGACGACGAGAGTGAAGTTGCGGACGTTGAAGCGTCGCAGGATCACTTCGAGCGCGAAGAAGACGCCCGCGATGGGGGCGTTGAAGGTGGCGGCGATGCCGCCGGCCGCGCCGCCCGCCACCATCAAGACGACGGTGTCCTGTGGCTGTCGCGTGATGCGACCGAGGAACGAGGCGAGTCCCGCCGCCACCTGCACGATCGGCCCCTCGCGACCGACGGATCCGCCGCCGCCAATGGTGAGCGCGGAGGCGATCGCTTTGGTGACAGGGATGCGCAGGGGGATGCGTCCGCCTTGCGTCTCGACGGCGCGCATGACCTCGGGCACGCCGTGACCGCGCGTCTCGGGCACGAAGCGGGTAATCAGCCAAATGACAGGGACGACGATGAGGACCGGGACGAACAGGATCGCCCAGTCGCCCGCGAGGCTGGTCAGCTTTCCACCGAGGCGGTCGAAGAAGAGCGCGTCGAAGCCCTCCACCATCTCCTGCAGCGCGACCGAGCCGAAGCCCGCCACGACGCCGACCGCCACGGCCAGGATGAAGGGCCCGACCCCAGTGGGGAGGCGGATGCTGTAGAGCGGATCGAAGCGGGCCGAGAGGCGTGCGCTCTGGGCTGCGAGCAGGGGCATACGGTTGACCGGAGGGCTTGTAGGCCGTTCCTTCTCACGCTAGTCGCGGCTCAGGGACCGTTCAACAACGAAGCGTGAGAACTCCGATACGCGCCGGCGCGGCGCTTAGAAGGGGCAGAGGTCGGCGGCCAGGACCTGGGGCACGGCAAAGCCGTAGTTCGACCAGAAGTTGTCCCATTCGGCTGTGCGAGCGGCGAAGGCGTCGTTGAAGGCGCTGCAGGCGGCGACGGTGCCCGCGCCCGAGGCGAGGCTGGCGAGATAGGCGCCGCCCGCGTTGGCAACGATCCCGGCGCCTCCGCTGAGCGCCTGTGCCGCGGTCTGCGAGCCCACACTGTCGCCACTGATCGAGAGCGCGAGGGAGGTGCGCAGGTTGGCCAGCGCGCGCAGTTCGCCAGCCTCGTTCGCGAAGGGGGCGAACTCCCTCAGGCTGGGGTCGTTGACGACGTCGCGGTAGAGGTTGACC
>JAPUIR010000300.1 GCA_027296805.1 Chloroflexota bacterium
TGGCGTTGAGGGCTAGGATGTCGCCGCTGTCGAGCTGGAAGAGGAGGAACTTGCCGTAGCGGTCGATCCGCTCGAAGGTCACGCCCGTCATCCGCTCGCGGAACTCCGCCGACGGCATCCGCACGATGTGCGGCTTCAGCAGCTCCACCGTCTCGACGCGCGCGCCCGTGAGGTCGCGGTTGAGGATCGCGCGCACGTTCTCGAGGTCGGGGATCTCGGGCATGGCTTCCTCGCGAGCGTTCGCAGCGCCGACCTGGGTTGGATCGGCGCGCGACGGGCGCCGATGTTAGCACCCGCGTCGTGCGGCTCGGCCCGCCGCGGCCGCCGCGGGCAACGCATCGCAGCGGCTACGCGGGCGGCGCGGGGCGTGCAAGCATCGATGCTCGACATCGATCCAGTCGAGGAGCGTGCGATGACCTCAGACCCCACCCCACCCAGTACACGGACCCGCGTTCAGCGCCTGCCCGACCGGGGGCGCTACGACCGCGGCACGATCGACGCCATCCTGGACGAGGCCCTCGTCGCGCATGTGGGGTTCACCACGGCGGAAGGGCCATCGGTGGTCCCCACGGCCTGCTGGCGTGGGGGCGACGAGGTCTACGTGCACGGCTCCTCGGCCAGTCGCCTCGTGCAAGCGTTGCGTGAGGGAAATCCTTGCTGCCTGTGCGCGACCTTGCTGGACGGGGTGGTGTTCGCGCGTTCGGGGTTCCATCAGTCGGTCAACTACCGCTCGGTAGTGGTCTACGGAACGGCGCGGGAGATCGTCGAGACGGACGAAAAGCTCGCGGCACTGGAGGCGTTCACGAATCGGATCGCGCCCGGCCGCTGGGAGGAGTTGCGGCCTCCCACATCGCAAGAGCTGCGCGCGACCGGAGTCTTCGCGCTGCCCCTGGACGAAGCCTCCGCGAAAGTTCGCACTGGAGGGCCGGTCGATGACGAGCCCGACTACGCCCTTCCCATCTGGGCCGGTGTCCTTCCTCTGGGCATGGCGGTGGGCGATCCTATCGCCGACCCGAAGCTCACATCGGAGATCGCCGCTCCGGACGCGATCACACACCTGCGGCAGCAGTGGCGCGGGGCCTAACGGGCGCGGTAGCGGGGGTAGGAGCCGAAGAGCTTGAGCTGGGTGGTCTCCTGCTCGACACGGGCAAGGACCGTCGCCAGGTCGGCATCGAGGCGGTGACCGTCACAGTCGATCAGGAAGACGTAGACGCCCAGCTCTTCTCGGGCCGGACGCGACTCGATCTTGGAGAGGTCAACGCCCGCCTCGGCGAACGGCTGCAGGGCCCGGACCAGCGCGCCGGGCACGTCAAGGGTGTTGAAAGCTAGCGACGTCTTGTCGTGGCCGGTGGGCGGAGCATCGTCCTCGCCCAGAACGACGAAACGGGTTTGGTTGCGATCGTCGTCCTGGACCCCGTCCCGCAGAATGGCCGCGCCCAAGAGTTCCGCGGCACGGCGCGGCGCGATCGCGACCGCCCCATCCTCCGCCAGCGCCTGCTCGACCGCTCCCGCCGTCGATAGCGCGGCGCGTTGATCGGCCTGGGGCAGTTCCTGCCGCAGGAAGACGGCGCACTGGTCCAGGGCCTCCGGCTTCGAGTAAACCACCTGCACCTGAGCCAGGTCGCTGCCGGCGGGTCCGAGCAAGCAATGCACGATAGGGAGCACGACCTCGGCGCGGATCTTGAGGTCCAGGGTGTGGATGAGCAGGTCGAGGGTCTCGTTGACCGGGCCGACCAGCGAGTTCTCGATCGGCACGATGGCCTCATCGGCCTCCCCGGCGACGACCGCCTCAGTCACCGCGCGAATCGAGGGCGCGGCGATCAGGTCCGCTTGCGGGGCGTACTCCAGTGCGGCCTGTTCCGTGAAGGTGCCACGCGGTCCGAGAAACGCGAGTCGCAGCGACACGGTTACTCCGTGCCCGCAAACGCGTGTCGCAGTGCGACTTCGTGCTCGGGCAGCGTGACCGCCAGCACGACCGCGCCTGCCTCGATCATCGTCTCGCCCGTGGGGACCTCCGGCCGCCCGTCGGGGTGCATGATCAGAGGAACGAGCGCGTGGGGCGGTAGATCGAGAGACGAAAGCCGGTTTCCCACAGAAGGGCCGTTCTCCGGAACCACGATCTCGACGAGTTCATAGTCGCTGGTGTGGAACTCCAGGAGGTGGATGAGGGGATGGCTGGGCAGATCCTGCTCGATGTGCGCCAGGATCGCCTGCGTGGCTGAGACAGGCGCATCCACGCCGAGCGCGCGGAAGATCTCCTCGTTGCGGGGGTCGTTGACACGGGCGATCGCCAGGGGCACCTTGAAGCGCTGCTTGGCCACCTGCACGATCGCGAGATTCGCTTCGTCGCGACCGGTGGCAGCGACAACCATGTCGGCGCGCTCCATGCCCGCCTGGGATTGAATCTGGACCTCCGCGCCATCGCCCCGGAGACCGATGTCGCCCAACTCCTCGTTGAGGTCACCGATGCGCCGCCCGTCCGTATCGATCACGAGCACTTCATGCCCGGCGGCGACGAGCTCGCGCGCCGTTGCGGCGCCCACCTTTCCACAGCCCACGACAATGATGTACATGGCTATGCCCCAAACGCAGCCTGGCGCACCAAGTCCGCCACAATGCTCGTGGGGTTGACGGCCTCCACCCCCAGCTCGCTGTAGATCTCCGCACGAGGCGTGTCGAAGATGCGCGCGATGACGCGTTCCACGCCGTGCAGGTGTTTCGCGACTTGGGCCGCCATGGCGTTACGGTTGTCGCCGTTGGCGAGGGCCATGAAGACATCGGCGTCGGGGGTTCCGGCTTGGCGCTGGATCTCCTTGTCCACGCCGTTGCCTAGCACGGTCCGCCCGCTAAAGCCGGCGGGCAGGAGGTGGAAGGCGCCCTCGTCGAAGTCGATCACGACCACCTCATGGCCCTCGCTGTCGAGTTCCGTCGCGACCGTCCGTCCCAGACGCCCACAGCCCATGATCACGAACTTCATGTCGCGGCCCCGTCCCGCACGATGACCACCTCACACGGCGCATGACGCAAGACGTAGTCGGCGGTGCGCCCGAGATCGAGGACTTTGCTCTCCTGCGAATGCCGCGAGACCCCCATGACGATCATCTCGACGCCGAGTTCCACGGCTTCATCGACGATCGCGTGCCCGGCGTCGCGCGCTTGCAGGATGTCGCCTTCGCACTTCGACTTGTAGTCGCGCGCGATCTTCTCCGCCTGGGCCAGGCAGCGCTCCCCGCGCTGGAACTCCTCGGGCAGCTCCGCGTCGAGCGGCAGGCGACGATCCACCTCCACCACGTAGACCGCGTGGACGCGCGCGTCCTTCTGGCCGTTCGCGAGTTGAAAGGCAAGTTCCAACCCCCGCAAGCTGGCGGGGTTGTCGGTATAGGGGACGAGGAGCGAGTGGCCGCGTGCCACGGTGCCTCCGTTGCGCGAAGGTCAGTGGCGGGAAATTCCCGCAATCAATCGATTATACGAGCCGAACCCGCAGCGTCGATGTTTCGGGTGAAACGAGATGCCTTGCGGGAAACGCTGGCAGGCGTCAGATGTACTTCGGCTGCTCGCTGATCAGGTGCGTGCCGTCCTCGTCGATCTGCTCAAGCCAGGCATGGACCCGGCCGTCCTCGATCTCCAGGAAGCCCAGCGTTCCCATCCGGGTGTCGAGGTTGCGGGGGTACATGGGGCTGCCCGGGTTGATGATCAAGACGCCGCGCAGCGTCTCGACCCCCGCGACGTGCGTATCGCCGTGCACGAGGATGTCCTGCGGGCCATCGAAATAGTGATCCATCACGGTGTGAATCGTGCGGTGGGGGGGCCATTCCGGGAGCGACAGATCATGCGTGAGCCCGATCTTGAAGCCCTCGATCTCCAGCGCCCAGGCCTCCTTGAGGCGTGGATCTTCAGGCTGCACCGGCCGCCCTCCGCTGCCGTCGTCGCCGTTGCCCCGCGCGACGTAGATCGGGGCGAGCGCTTCGAGCGTGTCGATCAGGGCCACGTCGTGGATGTCGCCCCCGTGCAGCAGCAGGTCGACGCCGGCCAGGCGCTCATAGACCTGGGGCCACAACTCCTTGCCGGCTTCGGGAACATGGGTGTCGGAGATCAGGCCGATCAGCATGGGTTCAGGCTATCAGCGCACGGCGCAGGCGCGAGCAAGCGTCGCGCTCGTGCTGAATCGCCGCCAGCAGGGCTTCGGGAGCCAATCCGGGATCTTCGGGCCAGCCCCGGCTGAGCAAAGCCCAGTACGCCCCAGTGAGGGCCGCGCCGCGCAGCGCCGGTCCCGCTTCGTGCAGTGCCGCGAGCGGGGAGCGAGGAAAGTGCGGTGCGAGCATCAGGCTTAGCGGGCCATCCAACGCGAAGAGATCGTCCGACTCAGAGGGAAGACCAGCCTCGACACTCAGCCGCCGCTGCGCCCACGCTGCGATCGCGTGCAGACGGCGCATCGCCGCCACGCGCTGCCGGCAGCGGCCATCCTGGACTCGATCGCGCACCAGGTCACCAGCCGCCCTCGTGCCCAGTGCCAGGGCATCGACGGGCGCTGCGCCCAGCGAACGCGCGAGGACATATCCGGCGAGGAAGACGTCGCCGGCGCCGGTCGTATCGAGTGAGGGCGTCTCGACGCCGGACTCCCGGTCGAAGCGGTCGGCGATCTCGCCGCTCGGTGTGGCCAGCAGGGCGCCGCGCGCGCCAGAGGTGACGAGCACCTCCGCTCCCGTCGCCGCCGCCAGACGACGCGCGGCCGCCTCCGGCTCCAAGTCCGGTGCGACGACCGCGAACTCGCGCTTGGAGAACTTGATCGCCGACGCGCCGCGCAGGCGTGGTTCGACGTCGATCGGCTGGGTGTGAACCCGCCCCCGCGCGTCCCGGCGTCGCAAGAGCCCCTGCACGTCCAGCCCCACGAAGCTCCCCGAGTCGAACAAACGGGTGAGGACAGCAGGGTGGACCGACTTCGGATAGAGCGGTGAGACAACGATGGCGGCTGGCAGATCGTCGGGGAGGTCGTCGGCAAGCAGCGGCTGGGCCTGGGTCCGGAGCGCTTGCCGGCGACGGTCGGGCTGGTAGTCGTTGATGAAATGCGTGTCCTGGACACTGTCCGGACCCGCCCAGGCGAGCGCCGCCGCACCCAGAGCCGGCAGCGCGAACACGCGCGCCCAGGGGCCCGCCTGCCCCACGAGCCTGATCCGTGTGCCGGTCTCGGGGTCGGAGGCCGCCAGCGCCAATCCCGCGTGCCAGGGGGCACCCCCGGGCTGGGTCCAGCGCAGGTTCGGCAGCCGGATCTGGTCGCGGGTGATCGCGCCCACAAGCAGCAGGTCGGTCATACGGCGGTGCTGGTCCCTTCACCCCAAGGATAGGAGGGACAAGGGGTTGGCAGAGCCCGCGATTGGACCACAGCGGTGCACAAAGTCCGTGCGATAGAATGGCGTTGGACGGACGCGATCCGGCCCGGGTCGTCCGCGACGCGATTCAAGAGGTATCCCTGGTACGGAGTACAGCATGGTCGTTGAAACAGGCACGCTGACGGTCAAAGCAGGACTCGCCGAGATGCTCAAAGGCGGGGTAATCATGGACGTGGTCACCGCCGATCAGGCCGTGATCGCGCAGGAGGCGGGCGCCGTGTCCGTGATGGCGCTGGAACGGGTGCCGTCCGACATCCGCAAGGACGGGGGGGTTGCCCGCATGAGCGACCCCACCAAAATCCGCGAGATCTTGGACGCGGTCTCCATCCCGGTCATGGCGAAAGTCCGTATCGGGCACTTCATGGAGGCGCGCATCCTCCAGTCGCTGGGTGTGGACTACGTGGACGAGTCAGAAGTGCTGACCCCGGCCGACGAGGCGTTCCACATCAACAAGCGGAGCTTCAAGGTGCCTTTCGTCTGCGGCTGCCGGGACCTGGGGGAGGCGCTGCGCCGCATCTCGGAGGGCGCGGCGATGATCCGCACGAAGGGCGAAGCGGGCACCGGCAACATCGTGGAGGCGGTCCGACACATGCGCTCCGTGCAGGGCCAGATCCGCGGCCTGCAGGGCTTCGGCGACGAAGAGTTGGTCAACTACGGCAAGGAGATCGGCGCGTCCGCGGAGTTGCTGCGGGAGACCCAGAAGCTGGGACGCTTGCCGGTCGTGAACTTCGCGGCGGGCGGCATCGCCACGCCCGCGGACGCGGCCTTGATGATGCAACTCGGCGCGGACGGCGTGTTCGTCGGCAGCGGTATCTTCAAGTCGTCCGAGCCGGCCCTCATGGCGGAGGCCATCGTCAAAGCCACCACGCACTACGACAACGATGAAATTCTGGCCGAGGTCTCGACCGGGCTGGGCGACGCCATGCCCGGGCTCCAGATGGAGGACATCCCGGAGCACGAGCGCCTGGCCAAGCGCGGCTGGTGACGCGGCCAGGCGGTCCCGGGGAGGGGGGAGTCGCAAGCCCATGACCAGGGTTGGCGTGCTTGCGCTCCAGGGCGACTTTCGGGAGCACGCGCGCAGCCTGCGGGCTGTGGGGGCGGAGGCGCGCGAGGTGCGGACCCCCCAGGAACTGCAATCGATCGACGCGCTGATCATCCCCGGCGGAGAGAGCACGACCATCGCACGGCTGTTGCTCGCCTACGATCTGTTCGAGCCGATTCGGACGCTGGGCGCCAACGGCTTCCCGCTCTGGGGGACCTGTGCCGGAGCCGTCTTGCTGGCCGACGAGGTGCAGGGCGATCTCGACCGCGAGCCGCTGGCCCTGATGCCCATGACGATCGACCGCAATGCCTACGGACGCCAGATCGACTCCTTCGAGGCGGAGCTGGGCGCATCGACGCTGAACGGCTCCCAGGCGCCCTTCCCCGGCATCTTCATCCGCGCTCCGCGCATCCGCGAGGTGCGCGAGGATGTTGAGGTCTTGATCGAACACACCACTGAGCTGGGGGAGAGCGAGCCGGTCGCCGTTCGGCGCGGTCCCCTGCTCGCCACGACGTTCCATCCCGAGCTGACCTCCGATCACCGCTTGCACGCCTATTTCGTCGAATCTTGCGTGCAAGGAAACAGCGTTGGATCCCGCGCAGAACGGGTGCAGCCATGACGTCGCATCCGCACAAACTCCGCCTGCTCGACCTTCCCACGCTGGCCATGCACAGCGGCCGGGTGTACCCCAATCAAGCCGTGACCCTGGCCGCGCTGGCGGGGCAGAGCGGACGGCGGCTCCCCGTCGGGGGGCTGATCACATCGGTCCTGCGACTGCGGCGCGGCCGCCAGCTTTGGGTCAGCCGCGATGGGAGCACGCTGCTCGGCGTCGCCGGACTGCGACGGCGGGCTGGGTCGAGCGCGTGGGAGATCGACTACCTCCTCAACACCACCAGCAACGACGCCTTCCTGCTCGACTTGCTCGACCGCGTGGTGGCGACGGCGGGCGCCGATGGTGCGCACCGCATCTTCCTCCGCGTCCCCGACGAGAGCGACATCCTGAACCTCGCCCTGCAGCACGGCTTCATGGTCGTGACACGCGAAACGCTCTACGAGGCGGCGCCGCGACCCGAGGCGCGCACGTCGCCTCGGGCCCGCAGGCGCCAGCGCAGCGACGACCACAGCCTCTTCCAGCTCTACGGGCACGCCGTCAATCAGGAGGTGCGCTGGCTCACCGCGCTGGCGCCCAGCGAATGGCGAGCGACGCTCGAGCCACTCGAAGACGATTCCGAGGAGTGGATCCTACCGAACCCCGGCGACGAGGGCGCTGCCGCCTTCATCCGTCTGGCGCACGGACGCGCCGGAAGCAGCGTGTCGATTCTGAGCGAGGAGCGCAGCGCGGCGGCCGCGGTCGATATCGCATTGCGGCACGGCCGCCCAACACGCTTCCGGCTACTCGTGGCGGAGTACGCCATTGCTCAAGAGCGCGCCGCCCAAGAGGCGGGGCTGCAGGCAACGGGGCGCTACGCGTTGCTGGTGCGCCCCATCGCACAGCGCGCCCACCGCCTCAAGCTTGCCGAGCAAGCCGTCGAGGGGTCGGGGCGGCCGGTGGTGCAGTAATGACCCGTATCCAACGATCGCGCCGGAGTAGAGTCGGAACACGATGAGCGACGCACACAACGACGACGCCATGAAGCCGGAGGAGATTTTCCAGCGGGGAGATCCAGAGGCATTGTTGGACCTGGGCGAGCCGGAGACCGCCGCGGTCGGTGACACGGCCCCGCAGGAACCGCCCGATCCGCTGCAAGGCGTGACCGACGACCTCGATGCGCTGATGCGCACCCTGCCCGAGACGCTGCGTGGTGCGGTGCGCGTCGCCTCCGACGCCCGGCCCGACGGCAGCGGTTCGCTGTTGGAGATCGTGCTCGACCTGGGCCGCACGCCTTGGGCGCGCTACATCGACGACGAGGTCCAACTGAGCGAGGCACCGATCGAGCAGTCGGTGCTGGATGCGGTGGTGGCGGAGCTGGGCGAGTTTGGCGACGACAACCGCGCCGGAATCGACGGCACGCTGCATCGCATCTCGTGTATCCGCAACCGTCGCGGCGACGTGGTAGGGCTGACGATGCGAGTCGGACGGGCGGTCTATGGGACGGTGCAGGTGATCGACGACTTCGTGCATTCGGGTCGCAGCATCCTCCTGCTGGGCCGCCCCGGCGTGGGAAAAACGACCATGCTGCGCGAAGTCGCTCGGGTGCTCTCGGAGGCGGGGCGGCGCGTGATCGTGGTGGACACCTCAAACGAGATCGCGGGAGACGGTGACATTCCCCACCCCGGCATCGGCAGCGCCCGTCGCATGCAGGTGCCCACCCCCAGCCTCCAGCACGGCGTCATGGTGGAGGCGGTGGAGAACCATATGCCTGAGGTCATCGTGATCGACGAGATCGGCACGGAGTTGGAGGCGCAGGCGGCCCGCACGATCGCCGAGCGTGGGGTCCAACTGGTCGCGACGGCGCACGGCAACACGCTCACCAACCTGATGATGAACCCCACTCTGGCCGACCTGATCGGCGGGATTCAGACCGTGACCCTCTCCGATGAGGAAGCGCGGCGGCGCGGCACGCGAAAGTCCGTCCTGGAACGCAAGGCCCCACCCACGTTCGGCATCCTGGTGGAGATCCAATCGTTTACCCGGGTATCGATTCACGACGACGTGGCGCACACAGTCGATGCCCTGCTGCGGGGAGACAGTGTGGTCGCGGCCAGCCGTGAGCTGAGCGCCAGCGGCGAGGTCCAGGTCGAGCAGGAGGACTCCGTCCGCACCCCCCTGCCCTTCCAGCCACCGCGGCCAGCGCCAGAGGAGGAGTTCGACTTCGAGCTGCCGCCACGCGCGGTCGGACCGCATCGTCGCTTGTTGCCCTTGGGTGTCTCCAGCGCGCGGCTGGAGGAGGCGATCGCGGAGACGGGCGCGCCGGCCTCCGTGGCGGACCGGCTCGACGAGGCCGACGCGATCATGACGCTGCGGTCCACGTTCCGCCGCCGCCCGATCCAGATCCGCGAAGCGGAGTCGCGCGGGATCCCGGTCTACGTCCTCAAGCACAACACCGTGACGCAGATGGAGCAGAGCCTGCGCGGGCTCATGCGGGGGCCACGTGAGCATGATGAGGTAACGGCCGCGCTGGCCGAAACCGAGGAGGCGATCGCGGAGTTGCATTCCGGCCCGCAACGCGCGGTCGACCTGGCGCCACAGAATGCGTACATCCGTCGCTTGCAGCACCAGCTCGCCCAGCGCATGGACGTCGGCTCGAACAGCAAGGGCCGCGACCCCTATCGCCGGGTACGTCTGTTCAAAGGCTAAGCGGCAGACGCCGGGCGGGGGCAGGCACACGTGGCGCTTTTCATCACAATCGAAGGGGGCGAAGGCGCGGGGAAATCCGCTGTCTCCGCGGAGCTCGCCGCTCGCATGACCGCCAGCGGCGTGGATCTGGTGACCACCTTCGAGCCGGGTGGAACCGCCCTCGGCCGCGAGCTGCGCAGCCTGCTCTTCCGCGAACAGCCCGCGACCATGGAGCCAATCTCGCCCTGGACCGAGACGTTCCTCTTCCTCGCCGGCCGCGCCCACCACGTGGAGACTGTGATCCGTCCGACACTCGCTCGGGGTGGTGTGGTGCTCTGCGATCGCTTCGCCGACAGCACGATCGCCTACCAAGCCTACGGCCGTCAGCTCGACCTTGAGCGCGTGCGCGAGGTGAATCTCCTCGCGACGGATGGACTGCAGCCCAACCTCACCCTCTTCCTCGACGTCCCGGCCCTCGAAGGGCTGCGGCGGGCGCACCCCGAAGAGCAGGACCGTATCGGGATGGAGACGGTCGAGTTCCATAACCGCGTCCTGGAGGGATACCGACGGCTGGCGCTGGCGGAGCCGGACCGCATCCGCACGATCGACGCCGGACAGCCACTGGCCCACGTGATCGAGGAGGCCTGGGCGCTCATCAGCCCCCGTCTGATCCGCCTCGGTTATCAGATCAGCGCGTAGCCGCGAATCAGCGTGGCGACCAGAGTTGATCGAGCCGGTCGACGATCGGCGCGCCGCACTGTTCGAGGCGGCCGCGGGGCTGATGGCCGTTCGCGACCAGCACGCAGTCCACACCCAGCGCTTCGGCCACGTCGACATCGTGCTCCGTGTCGCCCACCAGCACGACCTCCGTAGGGCCGTGCGACAACTGGGCCAGCCAGCGTTGCCCATGCAACTCCTTGCTGCCCCCGTGCTGATCGTCGATGCCAACCAGGTGGGTGAAGTAGTGCCCGAGGCCGAAGAATTCGATGTGGCGCTCCAGGTCCATTTGCTCGGCCGCTGAGAGAACCGACTGCCCAATTCCGGTTTGGCGGAGATGTTGCAGGGTCTCGATCGTGTGCGGCTGCAGGACACACTCGCGGGAGCGCGGGGCGTAGTCGGCATGGAACTCCAGCGCGAGTTCCGGGAACGGATCGACCGCGAAGTCGAAGCCGACGGCGGCGTAGTAGTCCTGAATTGGGAAGCGGAAGCTTTCCTGGTAGCGCTCGGGCGTCAGGCCCGGCAATCCACGACGCCGGAGCATGCGATCGACGACCCCGCGCGCGCAGTCGACGTCATCGAGCAGGGTGCCGTTCCAGTCCCAGATCACGTGGCGATAGCGGGTGAGATCGAGCACGGAAGTCGCCGTTCTGAGCCCACCCTCAGGCGCACCTTGGCAGCCGACCAAAACCTGGGACGCGAGCTTAGTTGATCCGCTCAAAGATCGAGGCGATGCCCTGCCCGCCGCCGATACAGAGTGTGACGAGGCCGTACTGCCCGCCGGTGCGCTGCAACTCGTACATCGCCTTGACCGTCAGCACCGCCCCCGTCGCTCCCACGGGGTGGCCCAGCGCCACGGCCCCGCCGTTGGGATTCGTGCGCTCGGGATTCAGCCCAAGCTCGCTGCTGCAGACGAGCGCCACCGAGGCGAAGGCCTCGTTCAGCTCGATCACGTCCATGTCGTCCGGGCTCAGGTCAGTGCGCTCCATCACCCGCTCGGTCGCGGGGATGGGCCCGGTGCCCATGATCTCCGGATCGACGCCTGAGTTGGCCCGGCCCACCAGCCGCAGCAGCGGCTTGACGCCCAGCTCGTCGGCTTTCTTCGCGCTCATCATCACCACGGCGGCCGCACCGTCGTTGATTCCGCTGGCGTTCCCGGCCGTGACCTGGCCGTCCTTCTTGAAGGCCGGCCGCAGTCCGGCCATCCCTTCCAGGTTCGCGTCCCGGCGGGGGTGCTCGTCGGTGTCGACGATGGTGGTCTTGCGCCCCTTCTTGACCTCGAAGGGCAAGATCTGGTCCTTGAAACGGCCCTCGTCGATGGCCTTGATCGCCTTCTCGTGGCTGGCCACCGAGAACTCATCCAGGGCTTCGCGCTCCAGATTCCAGCGCTCGACGAGGTTTTCGGCGGTGACTCCCATATGGCTGCGACTGAAGGGGTCGTTCAAGATCTGCAGCAAGCCATCGGCCATCTGCGCGTCGCCCATGCGGGCACCCCAGCGCGCGGAGTCAATCAGGTAGGGGTAGCGGCTCATGTTCTCGGCGCCGCCGGCCACGATGACGTCGGCGTCGCCGGTCTCGATCCAGCGCGCGGCGGTGTTGATCGCTTCCAGGCCGCTGCCGCAGAGTCGGTTCACGGTGTAGGCCGGAACCTCCTGCGGCAGCCCCGCGTTGACGGCCGCGACTCGGGAGACGTAGGCGTCCTCCCCGAACTGCCCGGCGCAGCCCAGGATCACTTGCTCCACCTGCTCCGGCTCGATTCCGGCGCGGGACACGGACTCCTTGATCACCGCCGCGCCCAAATCGGCGGCCGGCGTGTCCACGAATCCACCGCCGTAGCTTCCGATGGCCGTGCGCACTCCGCTGACGATCACCACGTCTTCCATGTCGCTCCTCTTCCTGTACCCAGGGTACCGGGGAGGCGCCGCCCCTTGGGACCCTCCGCAGTCGTATCAGGGGGGGCGCCGCCACCCTCTATCGAATACAAACCCGAGTGTATCCGGTTGGGGGGTGGGAGGCGCCGAAGCCGCGAGGTTCGCCGCGCCGTGTGCGGCGCAGAATTGTCGGGCGAATCGACCCGTGGCACACTGCGATAGCGCGGTCGGTGGAGTGAGTCTCCGGCCGCCCACAACGATGATCATGGATGCTGTTTCCGTCCGCGTCCCCGCGACGAGCGCGAATCTCGGCCCCGGCTTCGACGCCGTGGGGCTGGCCGTGAGTATCTTCGCGACGGTCACGGTCCGGCCCGGCGTCGATCCCGGCCAGCAGCGGCCGGATGCGATGCGTCGAATGATCGCGTCCGCGCTGCGAGCCGGATATCAGCGGGCGGGCGTCGCGCCACCGGGCCATGTCGAGATCGAGATCGACTCCGCCATCCCCCTCGGCCGGGGCCTGGGCGCTAGCGCGGCGGCCCGCGCGGCCGGGCTGCGTGCCGCGAATCAACTACTCGCCGGTGCGCTCTCGGACGAGGCTTTGCTCGATGTGGGCACAGAGCTGGAAGGGCACGCCGACAACATCGCCCCGGCGCTGTTCGGTGGCTTGCAGATCAGCGCCCTCGACGGCTCCCGCGTCATCCGCGTCGCGGTTCCGCTGCCCCCAGGACTCCAGTGTGTGGGCTTCGTACCGGAGCTGAGCATGCCCACGCATGAAACGCGCAATCTGCTGCCGAAACGCCTTTCACGCAGCGACGCCGTCTTCAACAGCAGTCGCGCCGCACTGCTGGTGGCGGCGCTTGCCACCGGCGATTGGGACAAGCTCCGCATCGCGACCGAAGAGCGTCTGCACCAACGACCCCGCAGCCAGCTCTTCCCCCAGATGTTCGACCTCTTTTCCGCGGGCCTGAACGCGGGAGCGTTCGGCGCCTATCTGTCGGGCGGGGGCTCCACCGTGATGTCGCTCACGGACCGGGAGCACGCGGAGCAGGTCCGCGACGCTCTGGCGGCGACCGCGAAGCGGCTGGACATTGAGGGCACCCCCTTCATCACCGACCCCTGCGCCGAGGGCGCGACGATTCTGGAGCCGGCCTGATGCCGCCGGTTGTCCAGAAGTACGGCGGCAGCAGCCTGAGCGACACCACCCGGATCAAAGCGGTGGCGAAGCGGATCGCGGCGCGCGTTGAGGCAGGCGAGGAGCTGATCGTGGTCGTGTCCGCAATGGGCAAAACCACCGACGAGCTGATCGGGCTCGCCCGCGAGATCACGCCGGTCACGGAGGGCCGCGAGTACGCCATGTTGCTCGCGACGGGCGAGATGGTAAGTACGGCACTGCTCGCCATGGCGCTGCGCGATCTGGGCCACCCTGCAATCGCACTGACCGGTGCGCAGGCCGGTGTCTACACCGACAACACCTACAACCGGGCGCGGATCACGGAGATCGACGCGACCCGAATCCGGCACGAGCTGGCGCGCGACCACATCGTGATCATCGCCGGGTTCCAGGGACAGAGTCCAGACGCGGACTTCACGACCCTGGGCCGCGGCGGCTCCGACACCTCCGCGGTAGCGCTGGCGGCGGCCCTGGGCGCGGCGCAGGCGGAGATCTATACCGACGTCGATGGCGTCTTCACGACCGATCCGCGGATCGATCCGCGGGCGCGTAAGCTGCACGACATCGCCTACGAAGAGATGCTGGAGTTGGCGGCGCAGGGGGCGAGCGTCATGCACCCCCGGGCGATCGAACTGGGGCTGCTCCACGAAATCCCCATCCTGGTCGCGTCGTCCTTCAACGGAGACGTCGAAGGCACGTTGATTCGCAAGGAGGTGGTCATGGAACCAGCAAACCGCGTACGTGGAGTAGCGCTCGATTCCGATGTGGCGGCGGTGACCGTGCGCGCCGTCCCGGACCGGCCGGGGATCGCCGCTCAGATCTTCGGTGCGCTGGCCGACGCCGGGGTGCCGGTCGACACCATCGTGCAGAACGCCAGCGTCGAGAAGCTGACGGACATGACCTTCACCGTCGCGCACGACGATTGGCGCAAAGCGCTGGCCATCACGGAGCCGGTGGCGGCGAAACTGGGCTCCGGGCAGGTGATCATCGATCACGATCTGGCCAAGGTCAGCATCGTGGGGACCGGCATGCAGTCGGGCGTGGGCTATGCGGCGACTATGTTCCGGGCCCTCGCCACCGCCTCGATCAACATCCAGGAGATCACGACCTCCGAGATCCGGATCACGGCGCTGGTTTCCGCCAAGGAAGCCGAGAACGCCGTGCGAGTCCTGCACGAGGCCTTCCAGCTCGACGAGCCGGCGGAGGTTCAGACGTAACTGTCGCCCGGACCGCCAGGGCGTCTTTGTAGACTCGATCCGATGTTCACCCACCTGCACCAACACACGGAGTTTAGCCTGCTGGACGGGCTGGCCAAGATCGACGCTCTCATGGCGCGCGCCCTCGAGTTGGGGCAAGAGGCGCTGGCGATCACCGATCACGGCAATCTCTACGGCGCGATCGATTTCTACAAAGCGGGCAAGCAGTCCGGCATCCACCCCATCCTGGGCATGGAGGCCTACGTCTCCGGGGTGCCGCGCGAGGAGCGATCGCCGGAAGCGCGCTGGAACTACGGTCACCTGACCCTGCTGGCGATGAACGACACCGGCTGGCGCAACCTCATCGCGTTGTCCACGCGGGCGCACATGGAGGGGTTCTACTACCGCCCCCGGGCCGACCGCGCGCTGCTCGCGGAGCACGCGGAGGGGATGATCGCGCTCTCCGGCTGTCCCTCCAGCGAGCTGCACAAGGCGTTGATCGAAGATCGCTGGGACGATGCACGCCAGATCACCGAGTGGCATCGCGAGGTCTTCGGCGATCGCTACTACCTCGAGATCCAGAACCACTACGACCCCAAGTTCGTCCCCGTGATCGCCAAAACCGCGCAGCTCGCCAAGGAAACGGGCATCCCCCTGGTCGCCACCCACGACGCGCACTACTGCAACGCCCGAGATGCGCGTTCGCACGAGGTCCTGCTCTGCATCGGCACGAACAGCACGATCCACGACGAGAAGCGCTTCAAACTGGACAGCGACGACTTCTACCTCACCAGCGAAGCGGAGATGCAGGAGCGCTTTGCGGACTACCCGGAGGCGCTGGCCATCACGCATGAGATCGCGGGGCGCTGCGATCTCGAGTTGGAGTTTGGCCGCTTGCTGCTGCCCGACGCCGACCTGCCGGCGGGCGTCACCGCGATGGACCACCTGCGGGAGCTCGCGAGGGCCGGTCTGACCCAGCGCTATGGCAGCCAGCCGCCCGACTCGCACGTCGAGCGACTGCGCTACGAGCTACATGTGATCGAGGAGACGGGCTTCGCGGAATACTTCCTGCTGGCGCGGGACTTCGCCCAGTTCGCCCGTGGCGCGGGCATCGCGATGGGCGTGCGCGGCAGCGCGGCCGCCTCAATCGTGCTCTACACCCTCGACATCACCGACATCGACCCAATGGCCTACAACCTGGTCTTCGAGCGCTTCCTCAACTTGGAGCGCCGCGAGATGCCCGACATCGACTTTGACTTCGCGGACGACCGCCGCGACGAGGTGATCCGCTACGTGGCCGATAAGTACGGCCATGATCGGGTGGCACAGGTCATCACCTTCGGGACCCTGGGCGCGAAGGCGTCGATCCGGGACACGGGCCGGGCGCTGGGAATCCCCTTCAACGACGCCGACCGCGTCGCGCGGCTGATCCCCAACCAGCTCAACATCACGTTGGATGACGCCCTCGCGATGAGCACCGAGCTACGCGACGCGTATCGCGCCGAACCGCAAGTGAAGGAGCTCATCGACCAGGCGCGGGAGTTGGAGGGCGTCGCCAGGCACGCGGGTACGCACGCGGCCGCCGTCGTGATCAGCCGCGATCCCCTCATCGATCATGTGCCCCTACAGCGCCCGACGCGCGATCAAGGCGACGAAGACGCCATCCCCATGACGCAGTGGGCGATGAATCAGGTGGCCGAGGTGGGGCTGCTGAAGATGGACTTCCTCGGCCTCACCAACCTCTCGATCTTGGAACGGGCCGTCCAACTGGTCGAGGAACTAACCGGCGAATCGGTCGACTACCGCAACCTGCCGGATGGGGATCCCAAGGCCTTCGAGATCCTGAGCAAAGGTGAGACGTTCGGCATTTTCCAGATGGAATCGTCCGGCATGCGGCGCTACGTCCAGGAGCTGCGACCGAACAAGATCGTGGAGGTCGCGGCGATGGTCGCGCTCTACCGCCCGGGACCGATGGAGCACATCCCGCGCTTCATCGCCTCCAAGCACGGCGACGAACCGATCAGCTACCCCCACCCCGACCTGGCCGGGATCCTGGACGAGACCTACGGGGTCATCGTCTATCAGGACCAGGTACTCAAGATCGCGCAGAAGTTCGCCGGCTACACCCTGGGTCAGGCCGATGTGATGCGCAAAGCGATGGGCAAGAAGATCGCCGAGGTGATGCAGGGCGAGCGCCAAGGCTTTGTGGACGGGGCGATGGGACTCGGCTACTCGCGGGAGGAGGCGGAGAGCGTCTTCGCGCTGATCGAGCCGTTCGCCGGTTACGCCTTCAACAAGGCCCATGCCGTCTGCTACGGCGCGATCGCCTACCAGACCGCGTATCTGAAGGCGCACTACCCGGTCGCCTATATGACCGCGGTACTGCGGGCCGCCTCCGACAACACCGACCGCATCACGCTGGCGGCCAGCGAGTGCGCCCGGCTGGGGATTCCACTGCTGCAGCCGGACGTGAACCGCTCCTGGGAGCAGTTCAGCATCGAGAAGATGGCCGACGAGCGGCAAGGCATCCGCTTCGGCCTGGCCAACGTCAAGAACGTGGGGCAGGGGGCGGTGGCGGGCTTGGTCGCGGAACGTGAGCAGAACGGTCGCTTCGACACCGTGGAGGACCTCTGCGCACGCGCCGATCTCAAGTCGCTCAACAAGCGGGTCCTCGAGAGCCTGATCAAGGGCGGTGCGCTGGACGAGCTGGGAACGCGGGGCGTGTTGCTGGCCGGGATCGATCGGATCGTGCGGCTGGGACAGCGCGAGCAAGAGTTGAAGGCCGCCGGGCAAACGACGATGTTCGATCTGTTCGGGGACCAGGTGAACACGCCGCGGCCCGAGCTGCATCTGGAGGAGTCGGAGGGCGCCGACGAGACGCGAGCCGAGCGCCTCTCGTGGGAGAAAGAGTTGCTGGGTACGTACATCTCTGAGCATCCCTTCCAGCACGCCAAAGAGGCGCTCGACCCGTACGTGACGGCTCAGGCGGCCGAGGTCAGCGCGGAAATGGAAGGTATGGACATCGTGCTGGGTGGCACGGTGTCCTTCGTGCGGGAGTTGACAACGCGCAAGGGCGAGCCGTTCGCGGCCGTCATGATCGAGGACCTGTCTGGCAGCGTGGAGATCACCGTCTGGCCCGACGGCTGGGTCCGCTCGCGTGAGCTCTGGCAGGACGGCGGCATCGTCCTGGTCCACGCACAAGTCCGCTCCCGTGGCGAGCGGCTGACGGTCGCGATGCAGAACGTGACCACCTACCGCGAGGGAGCGGACGGCGGATTCGGGGAGGATCCGTCCACCTGGTACATCCGCGAGGGACGAGCGAGAAAGCGCAAGCCACCGACCGCCCCCATACAGGCAAGCCCTCCCTCGAGCGGCACGGCGTCGGTTCCGCCACCCCCCGCGGACGCACCGCCCGCACGGGTTGCCCCACCCGCAGCCCCTCCACAGAGCGCCCCCCCACAGAGCGCAACGCCCGCACCCCGACGCGCGACTCCGCTGCCTGCGAGCACGCCCAGCGTCGTGTTGCGGATCCGCCTGCTCGAGAGCAGCGACCCCGACGCCGACCAGCATCGCCTGCACGAGATCATGCGGTTGGTGCAGGCGTCCCCCGGAGACCATCCCGCCTACCTGACCGTGAAATCGGTGGGCGAGCAGGTGACGCTTGAGCTACCCCCCTGTGAGGCGTCGTACGCGCTGATGGCGGAGCTGCGGGCAACGTTGGGTGAGTTCGGCGCCGCCGAGGTCGAATCCACCAGTCTGCCCGTGGCGGGCGGCTGAGCGCCACCTTTGCGTCCGAGATCCAGCCTTTCGAGCGCATCGGTGAGTATGCGAGCCGGGTCACGCGTCGGGCGAACTCTCAGTACACTCCCAAGGGCGGATCTCGGGACTGCGCACGGAGGAACAGCGTATGGCTGAAGGAGTGGCGCCGACGGGCTCGGCGTCGGCGCAGACGGCGGCCGCCCTCATGGAAGCAATCCGCTCGCACGTCGGCCGGGTCATCGTCGGGCAAGACGCCTTCGTGACCCGGCTGCTGATCGCGCTGCTCTGCGATGGTCACTGCCTGATCGAAGGCGTGCCGGGGCTGGCCAAGTCGCTCACGGTGGAGACGCTGGCCGGTGCGATCGAAGCGAGCTTCGTGCGCATCCAGTTCACCCCCGACCTGCTCCCGGCCGATGTCACCGGCACCGAGATCTACACTGCCAAATCGGGCCAGTTCGAGGTCCGGCGCGGTCCCATCTTCGCCAACGTGATCCTGGCCGACGAGATCAACCGCGCGCCCGCCAAGGTCCAGTCCGCCCTGCTGGAGGCGATGCAGGAGCGACAGGTCAGCATCGGCGGCGAGACGTTCCCCTTGCCCCGCCCCTTCATGGTCCTGGCCACGCAGAATCCGATCGAGCAGGAAGGCACGTACCCCCTGCCGGAAGCCCAACTCGACCGCTTCATGCTCAAGATCGAAGTCGGCTATCCGCAAGAGAGCGAGGAGCGCGAGATCCT
>JAPUIR010000301.1 GCA_027296805.1 Chloroflexota bacterium
CCATCTCCACCAGCGGTCGTGGTGGACCCACCCTGGAGGACTACACCTCCACCGTTACCTGCTTCGATCAGAACGGCATCATGACCGGTCTCCCCGCGGGCGAGATCTCTGTCGTCCTGCCCCCGCTCCTGCCCGGCGCAGATATTCTCTGCATCTTCACGAACATGCGGGTGGCGCAGGAATAGACGGTTGGCGCCAGGAAGCCCTGGCGAACCGCCGGGGCTTCCTGATCGGTGCTCTGTGATGCGGTACGGCTAGCTCGGTCCGGGGCCCGCTTCTCGCTCCGGCCGGTTGCCTGGGGGGACCATGGCCGCCGCCAGCGGATCCTCCGTTAGCCCCACCAGGACCGGGTTGAGCGCTGCCGTGTGGTCGTAGCCGATCGACTCAAAGTTCGACATGTAGTCGGCGAGCTGCTTGCTGCGTAGCTGCTTCAGTTTCTCCACGCCCGCCTGCAGGTTCTCCGTCCCGCCCGCGAACAGCACCACCAGCGCCTCTCGCTCCCCCGGCGAGGCCACCAGCTCCCCCGCGAACATCGCCTCCTGCCGCCCGACAAAGATCGGCAGCACCTCGTCCGCGCGGTCGTGGTGGTCCATGTACCAGCGCATGTGGCGCAGCCCGTAGGCCAGGTGGCGCTTCGAGTCGCGCGCCAGGTAGGCCCACATCTTCTCCTCTAGCGGCGTCTGCGCCAGCTCCTCCGCCCACTCGAACGTCGACACCTCGTACGACTTGTAGATCACGTCGATCGCGATGATCATCTCCGTGAACTTCAATGCCCCGTACCAGCCCTTGTAGTGCATCCCCAGCGGCGCCTGGCCCAAGCCCCCGCCGTTGCTCAGCGCCCGCTTGCGCAGCACCTCCACCTTGCGGCCCACGTCGTAGATCTGAGTCCCCAAGAACGACTTCACCTCGTAGTAGCCGTAGGAGATCGACTCCAGCCACCGCGCGATCACCTTCTGCTCCAGCAGACCGTTGTTGCTATAGACCGTGCAGATCTGCCCCACTGCCCGCTCGAGTTCTTCGGGCAGCTCGCTCAGATCTTCCGCCCAATTCAGATCCGTCGCGGAGACCCAGCGATCGCGGATCGCGTCCTCGTACAGGTCGGCCACGTTGTCGGCCCAGATCTCGGACTTGTCGAAGATGGTGTACGAGGCGGGGATGTACTGCCCCGGCGCCGGGTGTGCGCCGCGCGGCACGTCGTTCTCATACTGCCAGCGATCCGGCACTTCGCCGTAGGACCCGATGTTGATATCAGCGATGCGCAAGCCCTCTGGCCCCGGCGTCGCGTGCATTCCCGTCTCGGACCTCGTCCGCAGGATGTTCAGCGGTGCCTGCACGAACGGGTTCTCTGGATCGCGCTCCAGGAAATCGAGCCAGCCGTTGATCTTGGCCTCGCTCAGCGTTGAACTGGCCAAGTTCTCGATCTGGTCCGGGCGCGCGATCGACTGCACCACACGCTCGATCAGCTCCGCGGACCAACCGCGCGCGCGAACCTTCGCCATTACCGGTCCCGGCATCTCCATCGTGCGTCTCCTGCCTGCATGCTCTCAACGCGGAAACTCCTCCCACGTCGGGGAGGAGTTTCCGCGGTCTCTCCGTTCGCGGCGGAGCTAGGCGACGTCGCCCAGCAGTTCGCGCAACTCCGGCGCCATCCGCTCACTACGGTCCAGCCCCACGACCTTGAGGCGGTGGGAGTACTCGACCATCTGCTTGCGCCGCATCTGCATCACCATCTTGTAGCCCTCGTCCATGTGCTCAATGCCGCCGCCGGCGAGAATGGCGAGTGCCTCCCCGGTCAGAGGGTTGGTGGTCAAGCTGGCTTGCTGGCTCTGCGCTGCGACGCGCTCCTGAAGGTCCAGGTGGGCGTGGAGCTCTTCCTTGCGCCAGGGCTCGTTCTCCACCACGTACTTCACGTGTGTCACCCCGAAGGCCAGATGCCGGCTTTCGTCCTGCGCGGAGAGCCGGAACATCCGCTTCTCCGCGTCGTTTTGCGAGATCAGCTCCCCCATCCGGAACAGCGACTGCACCAGCCCCTCCGCGAAGAGGTGCAGCACCGCCGTCATCTCCGTGAAATCGTCGATGGCGAGCAGAGCGACCGCGCCGAAGCCGGCCTCCGACATCCCACCCCCATTGACGAAGATGCGCTTGCGGAAGACGTCCTGGTGTCGCGCCTCGTCCATCACCTGCGTGCCCAGGAAAAGCTGCGCCTCGAAGAAATCGGCCGGGACCTGCTCCAAGAATCGTCCGGGGATGTCCCCCGCGATGAACTCCACCTGGGTCAGGAACGTGCACAGCGTGCACATCGCCATCTCCAGATCGTCGGGCAGCTCTTTGACCTCATGCCAGGGAATGTCCTCGGCGCTGGCCCACTGCCGCTGCTGCGCCTCTTCGTAGAGCAGCATCGCGCTCTCCGACCAGACATCGCCCTTGTAGTGGTACTGCCGGGCGTGAATCGCCGAGCGCGGGTCTGGGGCCGAGCCTCGCGGCACCATCACCCGGTTGCGGACCTCATCGAAGTCGTCCGCCCCGTACATCGATTGATTGATCTGCTGTAGCGTCATCCCGCTGCGGCCGGGCTCGGCGGTCATGCCCTGCTCGGTGTCCACGTTCAGCCAGTCCAGATTCAGACCGGGGATGTCGGGGGCAGTGACCATGAGAGGCTCCTTGCGCGGCACTCCGCCGCGGTTCGACGCGCGCTGCCAAGGACCCCCGGCGAACCGGGGGACCTCGGTTGGGCCATTCTAGACGACCCGAGTCCTAGATCAAAAGGGGAATTCCGATTCCGTTTGCATCCCCGGGGACACTCCCGTTCGCTACAAGGAGCATGGCGGGGCTCAGCGCTCCGTTACGCCCGACACCCCCTCCGCTCGGATGCGGATGATTACCCGCCCTTACTTCGCCAGCCGTTGCGCGAAGTCGGCCGGCGGGGTGAAGTCGGGCCCGCGCAGCTCCCGGTTGAGCTGCACATGCGCATCGATGATGTTGTCGCCGTCGATTCGGGCGGCGCCTTCGACGGTCACGAAACGATGTGGCGCGCCGTCGTCCAGAAACGTCACCGCCACCCGGGCGTCGCCCTCCACGGTCTTCGCCTTGAGACGGTCCCGTGTCGTGCTGAAGAACAGCTCGTCGCCGTCGCGCAGCGTCAACACCACCGAGTTCGTCGGCGAACCGTCCGCGCTACAAGCGGCGAGCTTTCCACGAGCGCGGTGTCAGAGCTGCGTCGTCACCACCGAGTAGATCTGCATGCGAATGAACGCGTCTTGCTCCGCCGTGCCGATCATCGTGGCTCCTCGCTGTTGCGCCCAGGGTTTCGCAACCATTGTTGTCGAACCCGGGCAGTCCCGCTTCTGCCATCTGACCGCGGCTGTCCGATCTCCTAGTGTCTGAACGCGGCCATCGGACCTCGGAGAGGATACGGGCGACCGCGACCGCCGTGCGGCACCTACAATGCCCGTCCAGCCGCCGCAGCGAAGGGAGCGTCATGTTCATCGCCATGAACAAGTTTCAGGTTGTACCGGAGCGCGAGAACGACTTCGAGACGATCTGGAAAGAGCGCGACAGCTATCTCCAGGAGGTGCCCGGCTTCGTCCAGTTCGCGTTGCTGCGCGGCGACGTCGAGGGCGAGTACATCTCCCACAGCACCTGGGCCGACCGCGACGCCTTCCTCGCTTGGACCCAGAGCGAGTCGTTCGTCAAAGGCCATCAGCAGGGCTCGCTCAAAGGCATCCTGGCCGGACCGCCCCAGGTCTCAACCTTTCAAGCGGTGATCGACGAACGGCCCGGCAGCCGCCAGGTCGATGACAGCACCCCCGAGCCCGGCCGCGCCGGCATCCAGATGGGGCACTAGCCGGCGTTCCTCCGCAACACCGAAAGAGCACAACCATGCCCGAATCTGACATCTCCGCCAGCGATCCCTACGAGCGTCACTCGGTCAGCGTCCTCGACAGCGAGATGGCTTACGTCGACACCGGCGACAGCGACTCGGCCGAGGCGGTCGTCTTCCTCCACGGCAACCCCACCTCCTCCTACCTCTGGCGCAACATCATTCCGCACGTCGCGCCCCTTGCCCGCTGCCTCGCCGTCGACCTGATCGGTATGGGCGACTCCGGCAAGTCCGGCGACGGCTCCTACCGCTTCGTCGACCACCGCAAGTACCTCGACGCCTGGCTGGACGCCGTTCTCCCCACACAGCAGCTCACCTTCGTGATCCACGACTGGGGTTCCGCCCTGGGCTTCGACTGGGCCAACCGCCATCGCGATCGCGTCAAGGGCTTGGTCTACATGGAGGCCATCGTCACGCCCCTGGAGTGGGACGAATTCCCGGAAGGCGCCCGTGGCGTCTTCGAAGGCTTCCGTTCGGAGGCGGGCGAGGACATGGTGTTGGAGAAGAACGTCTTCGTCGAGAGCGTGCTGCCGGGATCGATCCTGCGCACGCTCACCGACGAGGAGCACGCCGTCTATCGCAAGCCCTACGCCGAGCCCGGCGAGGTCCGCCGGCCGACGCTCACCTGGCCGCGCGAAATCCCGATCGCGGGTGAGCCCGCCGACGTCGTCAGCATCGTCAAGGACTACGGCGAGTGGCTGCAGACCAGCGAGGTCGCCAAGCTCCTCGTGGCGGCCAAGCCCGGTGCCATCCTCAACGGCCGCCAGCTGGAATTTGCCCGCTCCTGGCCCAACCAGACCGAGGTCACCGTGGAGGGCGTCCACTTCGTGCAGGAAGATTCGCCCGCCGCCATCGGCCGCGCCATCGCGGAGTGGTACCCCGCCATCTGACACGGTTCCCCCGGATCGGACGCACTCGTCCTGGTCTTGATGCCCTCAGCCGACTGACGACGGCGACGCAGACCCAGTAGAGCGCCTGGGAAAGGGCGCTGATACGCTTCGGCCCGATCAATATCCCCTGCACAAACATCCGGCTCGGACATTCCGGCGCGGAGATCGAGAAGGTGGCCTGTGGGCAAACTGGACAATCGAGTCGCAATCGTCACCGGCGCTGGCCGCGGCATCGGCGCGGAGACCGCCAAGCTGCTCGGCGCGGAAGGCGCCAGAGTCGTCGTCAACGACCTCGGTTCCTCCCTTGAGGGCGGCGGTCGCGACACCAGCCCCGCCGACGAGGTGGTCGCGTCGATCAACGACGCCGGCGGCCAGGCCGTCGCCAACTACGACGACGTCACCAGCTACGACGCCGCCGAAGACATCATCCGCACCGCCCTCGACACCTACGGGGACCTCGACATCTTGATCAACGTGGCTGGCAACCTGCGCGACAAGATGGTCTTCAACATGACCGAAGAGGAGTGGGACTCCGTCGTCGATGTCCATATGAAGGGCACCTTCACGACCACGAAGTACGCCTCCATCCATTGGCGCACGGAACGCAAAGGCCACTACCGCCTGATCAACTTCACCTCCGGCTCCGGCCTCCACGGCGCCGCCGGCCAGCCCAACTACGCCGCCGCCAAGCTGGGCATCGTGGGCTTCACCTACTCCTGCGCCAACGCCCTGGAGCGCTACGGCGTCACCTCCAACTGCATCGCGCCCGGCGCCTCCACCCGCATGACAGACTCCGTCCCGGGCGACCGTCGCCGCTCAAGCTCGGCCATGGCCACGGAGGTCAGCCCCGACCATCCGCGCTGGCCCGGGCACGTCTCCAAGCCCATCATCTACATCGCCAGTGAAGAATCGGATTGGCTCAACGGCCGCGTCATCCGCGCCATGGGCTACCGCATCGGCTTCTACAGCAACCCCACCCTGGTCAAAGAGCTCGTCCGCGAAGGTGGCTGGGAGCTCGACGACGTCTTCGCCGCCTTCGAAAACGAATTCAAGCCCATCGCCGAAGGCCGCGACGGCCTTGGTTTCGGGGGCCAGTGACCGTTCGCCACAGCGCCTGTCATCGAGTCTGGCGAGTCCGCTGATCGCGTGCTAAACTACGCTTGATGAGGTTCTTCTGAGCCGCGCCCCAATCCAGCGTCAGCACCCTGCACAGAGCGTGCGACAAGCGTGCGACAAGCGTGCGACAACCCTGCACGGATCTGTTCCCCACTTGGCGCAACTCGACACCCTCCATCTGGAAGCACTCCGCGAGCCGGTTTTTTTTCCGTCGTCCACCGACCCCGGGCGGCGACTCCCCCCAAAGTCGCTTACACATGTATCTTTGAGGCGGTCGACGCCGGGCCGCAGATACCCTCCAGCGTCGTCCCAGAAGGAGACCGCCTTGGCTCAAGCCATCTACGAACGCATCAAGATCATCGACGCCGACAGCCACATCTCCGAACCAGCCACCCTCTGGACGGACCGCATCTCCCAGAAGAAGTGGGGCGATCTGGTCCCCCACGTCAAGTTCGATCCCAAGATCAGCGACGACCGCTGGTACATGGGCGGCAAGGCCTTCATGCCCACGGCCGGCGCCGCCATGGCCGGTTGGAAAGAGCCGCCCCCCGACCACCCGCCCACGCTGGACGACGCCGACCACGGCGCCTGGGACGCTCGGGAGCGCTTGCGGCGCATGGACGAGTACGGCATCTGGGCCCAGGTCATCTACCCCAACGTGGGCGGCTTTGGCAGCGGCAACTTCCTCACCCTCAAAGAGCCCGAGCTGATGCTCGACTGCGTGCGCGCCTACAACGACTTCCTAATCGACTGGTGCTCCGTCGACAAGGAACGCTTCATCCCCATCATGGCCATGCCGTTCTGGGACGTGGACGAGTGCGTGGCTGAGGTCAAGCGGGCCAGCACCGCCGGGCACCGCGGCATCCTCATGACCAACCAGCCGCACGTCTTCGACTTCCCCCGCATCACCGATCGGCACTGGGATCCGCTCTGGGCCGTCGCGCAGGACCTGGAGATGTCGATCAACTTCCACATCGGCAGCGGCGACCTCACCCAGCTGCGCGACATCACCGTCGACAACGGCCGTCAGGCCGCCTACGCCAAGGCGACGGTGCAGCTCTTCCTCGACAACTCGCAGGCCGTGATGGACATCATCCTCTCGGGCATGTGCCACCGCTTCCCCAAGCTCAATTTCGTTTCCGTCGAGAGCGGGGTCGGCTGGGTGCCGTTTGTCCTGGAGGCGCTCGACTGGCAGTGGCTCAACAGCGGCTGCCAAAAAGAACACCCGGAGATGGACCTACTGCCCTCCGAGTACTTCAAACGACAGTGCTACGCCTGCTTCTGGTTCGAGGAAGACAGCGCGCGCAAGGCGATTGAGTCGATCGGCGCGGACAACCTGCTCTATGAGACGGACTTCCCGCACCCCACCTCCATGTCGCCCGGCCCTAACTCCGTGGCGCTCATGCCCAAAGACTTCGTCGAGGCCAACTTGTCGAGCCTGCCGGAGGACGATCTGCTCAAGGTGCTGCAGACCAACTCGGCGAGGATCTACCACGTCGCGGTCTGACCGCGATTTCGCCTCACGGATGCGACGACAGGGCGCCGGCGGGCGCCCTGTTCGATTCTCGGCAAGTGCGGGCGCTAGGCGCGAGCACCTGTCCGAGCAAGCACGGCAGCCTGGCCGGCGATATGGATGCGGTCGCGGCCGCCGCGCTTCGCACTGAGTAGGGCGTGATCCGCGTCCAGCAGCAACTGTTGTAGATCTGCGACGTCCTCCGCAGGTGTCGCCGCCACGCCTGCGCTCACGCGGACGGGGATCGCTTCGCCCGTCGGGGTGGTCAGCCGCAGCTCCGCGACGCCCACACGGATCCGCTCGGCGATCTGCCGCGCCTCCTCCACGTCGGCGCCCGGGAGCGCGATCAGAAACTCCTCACCGCCCCAACGACCCACGAGGTCGTACGGGCGCGTGTGCAGCGCCAGACAGGCGGCCACCGCCTTAAGGACCGAGTCGCCCTGCGCGTGGCCGTGGCGGTCGTTGACGTCCTTGAAACGGTCCACGTCCACCATCACCAAGCCCATCCGCCCGCCCGTCCGCCAGGCACGCCGCAGCTCCACGCCGGCCCGTTCCAGGACGGACTGCCGGTTCAGGAGCCCGGTCAGGCTGTCGTAGGTGGCGAGACGCTCCAAATGCTCCTGCGTCGCGAGCAGGCTGTCTTCCAGCTGGATCATGCGCTTGCCGATTTCGACACGGGCCGCCAGCTCCCGATGGTCGAATGGCTTCGTCAGGTAGTCGTCCGCGCCCGAGGCCAGCCCGTCCACCACGTCGTCCTTGTCCCCCCGGGAGGTCAGCAGAATCGTGTAGGTGTGGCGCTCGCTGTCGGCGGCGCGGATGCGCTGGATCAGATCCACGCCGTTCATGCGGGGCATGACCCAATCAGTGATCACCAGACGGGCCGGCACTTCCTGGAAGCGCTCCCAGGCGCTTTCCCCATCCGCGAACGACTCGACGTCGTGACCGGACTTGCGCAGCCCCGTCTCCAGGATGCGGCGCTCCAGCAGTTGGTCTTCGGCAATGAGGATTCGCACGGGTCGATCCTTTGCTAAGCGGCGCTCAGCCAGCTGGTCAGCGCCCCGCTCGCTTCCTCGAACAGCGCTTCCAGTTCGGCCGCCAATTCGCTGGCGCCAGCGATGCTCCCGGCTCGGCCCAACTCCTCCAGCGCCAGAGCCTTGCTGGCGAGCCGCAGCGCTCCCATGTTGGCGCTGCTCCCCTTCAGACTGTGCGCGGCGCGTTCCAAGCCTTCCGCGTCGCCCTCCGCGCTGGCGGCGCGGATCGCGCGGATCAGCACCGGCGCCTCCGCCAGATAAATATCCACCAACTCCTGGAGGAGATCGTCGTCCTCGTCCGAGAGCGCCTGCAGCGCCGTCAGCGTCTCCGCTTCAAGAATCGTCAAGGTTCGCTCCTCCGTCTCAGCGCCGGTGACGACCGCGTCCGGACCCCCGTCGCCCGCCTCTGCGGCGAACTCCGGCAGCCAGGCACCCAAGGCGCGTTGAATGCCATCGAGCGAGACCGGCTTCGCCAGGTAGTCGTCCATCCCCGCGGCGAGGCACGTCTCTCGATCGCCGTGCACAGCGTTGGCCGTCATCGCGACGATCGGCACGCGCGTCCCGCTGCCTCGCTCCAGGCGGCGTATGGCGCGAGTCGCTTCGAAGCCGTCCACCCCCGGCATCTGGCAGTCCATGAGAATGATGTCTGGCCGCGACCCTTGGAAGGCCTCGATCGCCTCCCGGCCGTTGCTGGCAACGATCGGATCGATCCCGATCCGGCGCAGCTGGAGGCGGGCGATGCGCTGGTTGACGTCGTTGTCCTCAGCGACCAACACCCGCGGGGGCATCACGAAGCGGGCAGCGAAAGGGGAGGCGGCAGCGGGCTGGTGCGGAGGGACCGCGCTCTCCAGCAGGCGCGCTTCCGATCCAGGCAGCAGTGGAAGCGTGAACCAGAACGTCGATCCCTGCCCCTCGATGCTGTCCACGCCGAATTCGCCGGCCATCAACTCTACGAGCTGTTTGGAGATAGCCAGCCCCAGCCCCGTTCCCCCGTACTTGCGGGTCGTTGAGCCGTCGGCCTGCGCAAAGGGCAGGAAGAGGCGTTCCTTGGCGCGTGGCGAGAGTCCGATGCCCGTGTCGCGCACCCAGTAGCGAACGACCGCCGCGCCGTCCCTTTCCGCGACCGCCGCGCCGACTTCGACCTCGCCCGTCTCGGTGAACTTCACCGCGTTGCTGATCAAGTTGAGCAGAATCTGCCGCAGTCGTGCGGGATCGCCCCGCAGGGCTGCGGCAAGCGCCGGGTCGACGGATGTCTGCACCGTGAGCCCCTTCGCGCGTGCCTGCGCCGCGAGCACGTCCGCCGCGCGCGCAATCACCTCCCGCGGGCGGAAGTCGATCGACTCCACCACCATTGCGCCCGCCTCCATCTTCGAGAAGTCGAGGATGTCGTTGACCAGCGAGATCAGGTCCTTGGCGCAGCGGTCGGCGACCTCCGCGTGAGCGATCTGCTCAGCGGGCAGCCCCGACGCGCGCAAAATGTCCAGCATCCCCACGATGCCGGACAGCGGGGTCCGGATCTCGTGGCTCATGGTGGCCAGGAACTCCGCCTTGGCGCGGGCGGCCTGCTGGGCGGCTTCCGCCAACTCTTGCGACTGCGCCAGTGCCTCCGCCAGATCGCCATTGGCGATGTCCAGTTGTTCGTAGAGGAAGGCGTTGCGCACGGCTCCCGCCGACAGCTCCGCGAGCCGCGTCAGCGCCGAGAGATCGGCTTCGCTGTACGGCTCTTCGTCCCGCCGGGCCACCGTGATCAGTGCTTGCAGCTCGCCATCCAGGTGGACGGGCGCCATCGCGACCCCCGTGATCTGGTCGGCCTCGAACACCTGCTGCAGACCCTCGTTCAAGCGCTCGTCGTCCACGGGGCAGTCGCTCACCGCGATGCGCCCCGTCTCCTGCACCACGCCCGCCAGTCCCACGTCGAAGCGAATCTCCGCGCCCAGGAAACGGTGCGCGTTGAACCCGGACTCAAGCTCCATCCGCAAGCTGCCATCCGCTCCCCGGATCGCCAGCCAGACGGCCGTGCTCTTGCTGAGGTCGCAGGCGTGTTCCGCGATCACGCGGCAGATGGCCTGCTGGTCGAGCGACTGTGTCAGTTCGCGCGCCGCGCTCGCGAGCGACTGCGCTTCGTGTTGGGCGCGCTCCAGCGCCTCAGCCGCCGCCAGGCGGGCGCTGATGTCCCGCACGATCCCCTGGACCGCGATCGACTCGCTGCTTCGCCGCACGACCCAACTGCTGACCTCGACACCGATTCGTTCGCCGGATTTCGTCAGAAGCTCCATCTCGTATGCCCGCGGTGTCGCGCCGGCGAGCTGCTCCTGGACGGCCTGGCCAGCGATCTCGCGGTACTCCGGCGCGATCACGTCCAGCGCATTCATCGTTTTGAGTTCCCGCGCGGAGTAGCCGGTCAACAGCTCCGCGGGGCGGTTGACGTAAGTGAGGAGGCCGTCCAGGTCGTGGGTGTAGATCGCGTCATTCGCATTGTCGAAGAGGGCGAGGAGGTCCTTTTGCGCCGCTCGCGCCTCGTCCCGCTCCGCGATCCAGCCGGACATGTCGCGGCCCGCCATCAGGTAGCGGCCTGGCTCCAGCACCGTCGCTTGGAACTCCACCGGGACGCGGGATCCGTCGGGGCGCCCGATTCGCCCCACGACTCGTGTGCGGCCGGTACGGTCGAGCTCCTCCAGTGCCCGGGCGACTGTGTAGCGATCCGCCGGTGGCAGCCACTCGACCGGACGCGCGCCGAGCAACTCGTCCACCGAGCGCTGAAACAGCTCACTGGCGGCGGCGTTGGCGTACTCGATGCCATCTCGCCCCAGGATCCAGATGGGCTCCGCGTTGGCGTCGGTCAGCCGGCGCCAGTCGAGCGCGGAGCCCGCCGCGGGATCGTCATCAGGCGAGGAGCCGTACTGGGAGCCCTCCATGGCATCAGCCTCAACCCGCCCGTCGATCCGCGACGCGCGCTCTCTACCGGGACTATCGGTAGATCCCCCGGGGGGCGGGATAGGGAAACCCCGCAGCTTGGCCCGTCGCGACCCGAGTCAGAAGCTGACCGGAAGCCGTTCAAGTCCACGCAACACCATGGTGTCGCGATAAGGCGGCCGCTTCTGCTGGAGACT
>JAPUIR010000302.1 GCA_027296805.1 Chloroflexota bacterium
GCCTTCTCGCCCACCGTCTGGCGCGCCCTGCACAAAGTTGCTCAGGGCGGCGACTACGACGAGTACAAGACCTATGCCGAGATCGTCCACAACCGCCCCCCGACCACCCTCCGCGACCTCCTCGACTTCAACTCCGATCGCTCCCCGATCGACATCGACCAAGTCGAGGACCTGCCTGAAATCACGCACCGCTTCCAGACCGGCGCCATGTCGCTCGGCGCTCTCAGCATGGAGACCCACGAGGACCTCGCCCGCGCCATGAACACCCTCGGCGGTCGCTCCAACACGGGCGAAGGCGGCGAGGATCCCCGTCGCTACCTTCCTGGCGGTGACCGCCGCGACGCCAACTCTCAAGTCAAACAGATCGCCTCGGGCCGCTTCGGGGTCACCCCCGCCTATCTGGCCGCCGCCAAAGAGATCGAAATCAAGATCGCCCAGGGTTCGAAGCCCGGCGAGGGTGGTCAGCTCCCCGGGCACAAGGTCTCCCCCTACATCGCGATGCTGCGCCACTCCACACCCGGTGTGGAGCTCATCTCGCCCCCACCTCACCACGACATCTATTCGATCGAGGACCTCGCCCAGCTCATCTACGACCTCAAGACCGCGAACCCGGACGCCAAAGTCTGCGTCAAGCTGGTCGCCGAAGAGGGCGTCGGCACGATCGCCGCTGGCGTCGCCAAGGCCTACGCCGACGTTATCCAGATCTCCGGCGCCGACGGCGGCACCGGCGCCTCGCCGCTCTCCTCAGTCAAGTACGCCGGTGCGCCCTGGGAGCTCGGGCTCAAGGAGACCCACGAAGTCCTGGTCCACAACAGCCTGCGCGGCCGCGTCATCCTCCGCACCGATGGCGGCATGCACACCGGCCGTGATGTGGTCGTCGCGGCCCTGCTTGGCGCCGAACAGTACGGCTTCGGGACCGCCGCCGTCGTTGCGCTGGGCTGCAAGATGGCCCGTCAGTGTCACCTCAACACCTGCCCCGTGGGTGTCGCTACCCAGCGCGAAGACCTGCGTGCCAAATACTTCGGCAAGCCCCAGATGCTGATCAACTTCCTCACCCACGTGGCGCAGGAAGTCCGCTTGATCCTGGCCAGCCTCGGCTACTCCTCGATCGACGAGATCGTCGGCCGCACCGACCTGCTCAAACAGATCCCGGCCCAGGGCGCCGTTCGCGCCGAACGCATCGACCTTGCGCGCCTCCTCGTCATGATCGACCCCGACAACAAGGAGCCGCATCGCTGCAACCAGGCCCGCAACGACCGCCTCCACGATGAACGCCTCGATGACGAAATCCTGAACGATGTCCGCGAATCCATCGACAGCGAGTCCCCCATCACTCGCGCTTACAAGATCCGCAACGTCGATCGCGCCGTGGGCGCCCGCGTCTCCGGCTACATCGCCAAGCGCTACGGCGACGACGGACTCCAGCCCGGCACCATCGACCTCATCATGCACGGCTCGGCGGGCCAGTCCTTCGGAGCCTTCCTCGCGCGTGGAGTGCGCCTGCACCTGGTGGGCGAAGCCAACGATTACGTCGGCAAGGGCATGGGCGGCGGCGCCATCGCAGTGCGCGCCCCGGAAGACGCCGGCTTCTCCTGGCAGGAAGGGGTCCTCGTCGGCAACACCGTCCTCTACGGCGCGACGGGCGGGAGCCTCTTCATCGCCGGCCAGGCGGGCGAGCGCTTCGCCGTCCGCAACTCCGGCGCCCGTGCCGTCGTAGAGGGCATCGGCGACCATGGCTGCGAATACATGACCGGCGGCCGCGTGGCGGTGCTCGGCCCCACCGGGCGCAACTTCGCCGCAGGCATGAGCGGTGGTATCGCTTACGTCCTCGACGAGGACAGCACCTTCCACCGTCGTTGCAATCCCTCCATGGTCGACCTGGAGGAGGTCCGTACCCGCCGCGACCGCGAGACCCTGCGTGACCTCATCGAGGCCCACGTCGAATACACCGACAGCGCCCGCGGTCGTGAGATCCTGGCCGACTGGGCCAAATACCTGCCCCTCTTCGTCAAGATCATGCCGCGCGACTACAAGCGCGCGCTACAGGAGCGCGCTGAAGAAGCGCTGGCGATCGCCGTAGAGCAGGACTAGAGGGCGTCTCTCGACTACAACTTGACGGGCGTCGGGATCACGCGCTTTGGCTGGAGCCCCAGCGCCTGCGCGCTGGCATTGATCCGACCCAAGCCGGTCAGTGCCTCCGACAGCTCCGAGTCTGACAGCGGCTCCAGGAAAGACTCGATGAAGTCACGGGATGCGGCCGTGAACTCGTTGATCACCGGCTCGCCGGTCGCGGAGAGGAAGTTCCGCACCACACGGCGGTCGTCCGGATCGGCCCGGCGCTCCACCAGATCTTGCTTCACCAGCCGGTCCACAATCCCCGTCACTGTCGACGGGCGCACGCTCAGCCGTTCCGCCAAGTTCCCCGCCGTCATCCCCGGATCGCCGTTCAGAATGATCAGCACCCGCAACTGCGACATGGTCAGCCCCAGGTCCTCCCAGGCCGCCAGCCGGGCCGGATCGGCAAGCACGGCCGTATAGGTGTATTCGGTGTAGACCTGATTGAGCAGCTCGGAACGGCGTTGGTCGACCAT
>JAPUIR010000303.1 GCA_027296805.1 Chloroflexota bacterium
CCGCCGAGCAGATGCGGCGGATTATCCAGCTCGCGCTGCGCCAGATTCGTGAGGATCCGGTGGTGTTCCAGGTCTTCCTGCACTTCACGGCGGCGGCGCCGTCGGTGCCGGAGCTGGGTGACGAGATTCGCTCGCTGTGGGGGACGTTCCGACATATCACGGCGGAGGGAATCCGGGCAGGACAGCGTGATGGATCGTATCGCTCCGAGATCGATGCGGAGGCGGCGGCCGCCGAGCTGTTGGGTGGGATCGTGGGCCTCGCGTTGCAATGGATGCTGGATCCCGGCTCGTTCGATCTGGACCAGGCTGGGCGGGGGCTGGAGAAGCACTTTATGGCGGATCTGATCGCACCGACTCCCGCGCCAGGTTGGGACTGATCCCCGCGCCCACACCCCGCGGAGTCGGGCGTGCACGTTATGACGAGTGTCGACAGGCCAGCGCTGTCAAGATGTCGTATCTCTTCGAGACGGTCGGCGATGGGCGCCGGCTCCTTCACTGTTAGCGGTCGGGGCGCGACACTGGAGGGGCTGTGGAACTTTCTCGTCTCCGGTCTCTGCGCTGTGTGACAGGCTTGTGGGTAACAGGCATGGCCGTCTTGGCGGTCACGATCGGCGCATGTACGAGCGAGGACAGGCCAGCAGCAGACGACGACCGGCAGAGCAGTGAGGTCGTCGCGGAGGCGGCGGATCCCGAGGACCAAGCCGAGCAACTGAACGGCGGCCCAGCAGGGCGAGCGGAGAGCTACCTTCCGGTCGGCGGCGCACAGGGTGAGGCTGCGATCAAGGAAGACGAGGGGGTGAGCGGACTCAGCCAAGAGCAGCCTGCAGAGGAAAATCCCGGCGAGTCGGACCCGATCCCGGAGCCGCCCGTGGCCACCCGCACGAGCATCTTGATTGAGGTCACCGAGGCGAAGCTGACGCCGGCGGATCCGGAACCCAACGACGAGTTCGGCTGGTCGCTGGGCATCTTCGAAGACCTCCTGATCAGCGGCGCTCCGCTGGCCGACGACAATGGCGGCAACTCCGGCACGGCCTACATCTTCCGCTGGAACGGCGTGTCATGGGAGCAGGCGGCCAAGCTGACCGCTGTGGATGGGGCGGAGGGTGACTGGTTCGGAAAGTCGGCCGCCATCTCTGGGGACTATGCGGTGGTGGGCGCCAATCTGGACGACGGGCCGATGCGCGACGGCTTCTACGACGACGACACCGGATCCGTCTATGTGTTCGCACGGAGCGAAGGGTTCGATGGCGAGGAGGTCTGGCGCCAGCAGGCGAAACTGCGGGCGAATCCCCAGATCGAGTGGGCGGAGTTCGGCTTCGACGTGGAGATTGACGGCGACACGATCGCCGTCGCCGCCTTCAATGACCCCACCGTGGCGGTGGACGCCGGCGCGGTCTACGTCTTCCGTCGTCAGGGCCGGGAATGGCTGCAAGAGGCGATCTTGCTCCCGTCCGAGGGCGCGGCGGGGGATGAGTTCGGCCTGGACATTGCGCTGAGCGGCGACACGATTCTGGTCGGTGCGCACGGCGACGACGAGCGTGCACAGGAGGCGGGCGCGGCGTACGTCTACCGCCGCAGGGGCGATGTCTGGGTCGAAGAGGCGATCTTGCGCCCGCCCGAGGGCGCGGCCTTCGACCAGTTTGGCTGGTCGGTGGCGCTCGACGGTGATCAGGCCATTGTGGGGGCACCGTTCGAGGACGGAACTCTGAGCGACAGTGGAATCGCCTACATCTTCGAGCGCACGGGGACGGAGTGGTCGGAGGCGATTCCGCTCAAGGCCAGCGACGCTTTCCAAGGCGCCTGGTTCGGCCGCGCGGTGGCGATTGCCGGCGACTACGCGCTGATCGGCGCCCCTCGCTACGACCGCATCATCCTGGACAACATCCCCAACGAGATCTACAACTTTGGTGTGAGCTACATCTTCCAGCACAGCGCGGAGGGTTGGGTTCAGATCGCGCGGATCCTGGCCGACGATCCCGGCGACGGCGACGACTTCGGCTGGACCGTGGCGATGACCCCCAGCGTGGCGCTGGTGGGCGCCTGGCTCGATGACACGGAGGCGGGGCCGGACGCCGGATCCGTGTACGCCTACATCTTGCCCCAGTAGTCCTGTTCAGCGCGGTCGCGAGACGAGCGCCTCGAGAAGTTGCTGGGTGGCCGCGCTGACCTCGTCGACCGCCGCGTCAAAGGCCGCCGCGTTCGCCTTGGAGGGCACGCGGTAGCCGCTGACTTTGCGCACGAACTGGAGGGCCGCTTCGTCGACCTCGGTTGGAGTCGCGGGGTCGCCGGCGGAGTCGCGCAGCCGTTTGATACTTCGACACATGGCCGGACGGTACCAGACGAGCGGAATCGCCCGGAGTACCCTGCGGGGCGAAACCTGGTGATCGATGACGGATTCGGCCCGGCCCGCGCCTCGCTTCGACTGGTTCGTCCCGATCGACGGCGACGGCGCGCACATCGGCACCCTGCGGGCGGAACGGCCGCCGACGTTCAGCTACTTGCGCGATGTCGTCCAGCGCGCCGAAGCGTTGGGGTACTACTCGTTGCTGATCCCCACCCGCTTCGCGAACGGGCTGTTCGAATCGCGAGCGCCGCTGGCCGAGACCTGGACCACGGCGACCGCGCTGGCGGCCGTGACGCAGCGCATCCGCTTCCTGATCGCGGTGCGTCCGGGGTTCATCGCTCCGGGACTCTTCGCCCAGATGGCGGCGACGCTCGACAATCTCAGCGCTGGCCGGATTGATCTGAACATCGTGCCGGGCGGGATTCAGGGCGATTTCGAACGGTTGGGCGTGGCGACGAGTCACGGCGAGCGCTACGCGCTGGCGGGCGAGTTTATCGAGGCCTGCCGCGCGCTGTGGGCCGCTCCAGAGCCCGTCAGCTTCGAGGGGAGGGACGTTCGCCTCGACGGTGCGCTGGTCTCGCCCGGTCCCAGCGGGGATCCGCAGTGGTACCTGGGGGGGGCGTCGGAGGCGGCCTTGTCTTTGGCGGCGCAGCAGGCCGACACGTTGCTGATGTGGATCCAGCCCCAGGAGGCGATCGCGGCGCTGATCGAGCGGGCGCGGGCCGCCGGGGAACGGGCGGGGCGGTCGTTCAGCCTGGGGCTGCGCACTCACCTGGTCGTGCGCGCACACGAGGACGAGGCGTGGGATGCGGCGAGCGAGCTGCTCTCGCAGGCGGCGGGCGTGGTGCAGGCGGAGCGCCGCGCGGCCAGCGGCGGGACAAGTGCCGTGGGCGTGCGGGCGCAAGTCGCCCAACAAGACGATCATCGTGTAGGCCGTCATCTCTGGAACGGCATCTCGACCGTGCGCGTGAACTGCGGTACCGCGATCGTGGGGACGCCGACTCAGGTGGCGAACGAGCTGCTGGGCTACTGGCGGCTCGGCGTTGACGAGTTCATCCTCTCCGGCTTCCCCCATCTGGAGGAGTGCGAGCGGGTGGCGACAGAGGTCCTGCCTCTCATCCGCGCCGCGATTCAGGAGGAAGCGTCTGACTCGCCGGCCTAGCTGACGGGGCCGCCCGAGGTTTGGCGTGGGGCCGGCTGACGTTTGGCGTGGGGGCGACTGGGGCTACCATTGGCCCCGCCGCGATTCCCAAGCGGTCCACGATTCCACGGTCCAGGACCGCGACCACGATCGGCGAGAAAGGATGCTGGGATGGCCGTCGAACGGTTCCCGGTGGAAGCCGGGCAGATCATGCTTTTCGCCCGCTCTGTGGGAGACGACAACCAGATCTACTACGACGCGGAGTACGCCGCGACGACTGAGCCAGGCGTGACCATCGCGCCTCCCACGTTCGTGCAGGCGAGCGCACAGTTCGATCCCGACTACTTCTTGCGGCCCAAGATCGGGCAGGCGTGGTTCGGCTCGGGTAAGGAGCCGAGCGGGGCGCAATCGGGAGGTGGCGGTGGTGGCGGTACGGGTCTGCATGCCGAGCAGCACTACGAGTACCACCGCCAGCTCAAGGTCGGTGACGTCCTCCACGCCAAGGAGGGTGAGGGCCGGAGCTGGGAACGCGAGGGCCGGCGGGGCGGCAAGCTCACGTTCAACGAGAGCGTGACCGAGTACTACGACCAGAATGACGAACTTGTGATCACCGCCCGTTCGGTCGGCGTGCGCACCGAGCGCGTCGTTGAGCAGGGATAGGGGCGTCTCATGGCACTGAAGGCAAGCGAGCTCAAGGTGGGCGACGTGCACGATGAGGTCGTCGTCGAGAACCTGACGCGGACACAGATCATCCAGTACGCGGGAGCGTCGGGCGACTACAACCCGCTGCACACGGACGAAGTCTTCGCCACCAAAGTCGCGGGATACCCCACGGTCTTCGCCCACGGCATGCTCTCGATGGGACTGACCGGCACGATGCTAACCAACTACGTAGGCGACGGTCGCCTGACGAAGTATGGCGTCCGCTTCGTGAGCCAGGTCTGGCCGGGGGATTCGCTGACCGCGACCGCCACCGTGGAAGCCCTGCGTGAGGAAGAGGGCGAGCACCTCGTGGACCTCGCCGTCTCCACCAGCAACCAGGACGGCACGGAGGTGGTCAAGGGCAGCGCGACCGCGCGGATCGACGCATAGCGCCTACGTCACGCCTTCAGCCGCGAAGCGGCCCGGATCAAACGGGGCGAGGTCCAGCGCCGCCGACTGTCCGTCCACGATCAGTTCCGCCAGCGCAGCGCCCGTGGCGGGCGACATGAGGACGCCCTTGCGTCCGTGACCGGTAGCGAGAAACGCCCCCGGCCGCCCCGGCACGGCGCCGATGATGGGCCGATCGTCGGGCGAGAGCGGACGCAGACAGGCCGTGTGCTGCACGACCTCCATCGCCGCCAAGCCACTCGCGTGGCGTGCCCCAAAGGCACGAATCGTGTCGTGGCCGGCCCGTGTCGGCTGGGCGTCGAAGCCGGCCCGCTCCTCGGTCGTGCCGGTGTAGATCAGCCCCGACGACTTCAGCATCAAGTAATCGCCGCCCGGCTCCGTGAATCCGGCCAGAGGGAGGTCGCGGTTTGGACGCAGGCGCAGGATCTGACCCTTGAGCGGCACGACCGGCACGGCGGCGCCCAACCAGGGCCCCGCCTCCGCCGACCAGGGCCCCATCGCTACGACGACGGCGTCCGCGGAGATGGTCTCGCCGCCGGCCAGCGTCGCGCCGGTGATGCGGTCGCCCTCGCCGGCCAGCCCTGTGACGCGACCCATCCGCACGCCCGATCCGAGACGCTCCGCGGCGGCGACGAGGGCTCGGGTGTAGAGATACGAGTCGAGCTGGCCGGTGGGGCGGCCCAGATAGGCGCCGCGCGGGCCGGGGTCGATCAAGGGCGAAATATCGTGCAGTTCATCTGCCTCGATCCAACGCGCCCCCTCGACCTCCGTTGCGGCCGCTTGCAGGTCGAGCGCGTCCTCTTCGCTGCAGGCCACGATCGGACTCGGCGCCCAGGCGAAGCGGTAGTCGATCCCGGAATCCTGCTGAAGTTCGTCGGCGAGGGGGCCGTGCATGCCGTACGACTGCTCCAGGATGGCGGCCATGGGGGAGCGCAGATGTTCGAGCTTGGGCGGCGAGAGGAAGCCCGCGGCGTAGCCACTGGCGCCGTGGGCGATCGTGTTCGCCTCCACCAACGTGCTGCGGACCCCGCGCTTGGCCAGGTAATAGGCCACTGCCGCGCCGATCACGCCTCCGCCGCAGATGACGACGTCGTTGCCGTTGTCGCTCATGAACCGCTCCCAGCGTCTGTATCCGCCGTCGAGTATGCTGCGGCCTGCCCCAACTGACCAGCGCCCGCGTGACGAGCGCCCGCGTGACCAACGCCTGCGCGACGAGCGCCTGTGTAACCAGGGGAGCCAACTGCCTCGCCGAGGGCGGGGGCGGAGCGAGGAGGATTAGTCATGAGTGATTCGACGGAGCGCTTGCTGGTGAAGGCGGCGAACAGCGTGGAGGAACGCGTCGCGCGGGGCGACCTGATGGCGAGGGTCATCTTCCATGAGAACGACGTCCCCTTCGAGAGTTCCTTCACCTTCGCGCTCTACAACCGAGTGCCGGCGGGCAAGTCGAACGAGAAGCACATCCACGAGAACGTGGAGAAGGTGTACTACTTCGTCAAGGGCAGCGGCGAGGTCGACTGCGGGCCGTGGACGAAGACGGTCAAGGCGGGCGATTTCCTCTTTTTCCCGGCCGCCATCGAGCACGAGATTCGCGCCGACGAGGGCGAGGACTTGGAATTCGTGGTCTGCGCGAGCAAGACGCTGTCGGAGCCTCGCGGACTGGCCGACTAGGCCGAATCGTCCGGCCGCTGCGCAAGCGCCTCCGCGCGTCGCAGGTAGTCGGCGGCGTCCAAGGTGTCGCAGACGTCGGCGAAGGCCGGTGTCGGCCCGGTCCAGCGCAGATCGTCCAGCCAGTCGAAGACCGGGATCGTGGTACGCAGGGTGGCGAGGTCGCGG
>JAPUIR010000304.1 GCA_027296805.1 Chloroflexota bacterium
GACCCGACCGTTTGCGATCCCAGCGCCAGCGGGACGACGCCGGCTGCCACCGACGCGGCGGATCCGCTGCTGCTGCCGCCCGGGGTGTGATCGGTGTTGTGCGGATTGGCGGTCGCGCCCGCCTCGAAGTAGGCGAACTCCGTCGTGATCGTCTTGCCCAGCACCAGGGCGCCCGCCTCGCGCAGACGACGGACGCTCGTCGCCTCCGGCCCCGCGAACTCCTCCGCCGGAAGCGCCGACCCGGCCCGCGTCGGCAGCCCGTCCACGTTGAAGATGTCCTTGATCCCCACGAGCACCCCGTAGAGCGCAGGACGCGCGTCCTGCGGGAAGCGGCGGTCGATCTCGTGCGCCTCGTCCAGCAGCCGCCGTCGACGCTCGGGCTCGGGCACGAAGGCCCGGATGCGGTGCTCCACCGCCTCCAGCCGTTCGCAGGCCGCGTTGACCGCGTCCGCCAGCGACGCGCGCCCCTCGCGGGCAGCTGTGGCCTGCTGCACCAGGCTGGTGGGCGCGAGGAGCGCGGTAGTTTCGGTGGTGGTCATGCTGGTCCTCCGCTACGACTGCGCCTTGACGGAGGCGAGCACCGTTCCCAGGCATCCAGCGCCCCGTCGGCGAGGCGAAAACACATGGATCTCACCGCTCCTCGTGGGCTCTCCTGTCGGCGCAGAGGGAAGCCTAATGCACCCTCGGCCTTCCCGCCCAAGCACGGCAATCCCCTAGACTCCTCCAGCAGTTCAGAGGCTCCGCCGCGCTGCGGCGGGGAAGGAAGGAACCCGAGTGAAGGCTGCCATTTTCCACGGTCCCAAGCAGGACCTGACAATCGAAGAGGTGGAAGTCGATAACCCCATGGCGCGCGAAGTGCTCGTCAAAACGGTCGCCTCCGGCGTCTGCCACAGCGACCTGCACTTCGTCGATGGCTTCTACCAGTTCCCCGCCCCGGCGATTCTGGGGCACGAAGCGGCGGGCATCGTGGAGTCGGTCGGCCCTGATGTGACTGAGTTCGCGCCCGGCGATCACGTCATCGCCTGCCTCTCGGCCTTCTGCGGGCACTGCGACTACTGCCTCACCGGGCAGACCCACCTTTGCCGCAGTCCCGAGGTCCGGCGCAGCTCCACCGATCCTCCCAAGTACACCTGGAACGGCGACCCCGTCGCGCAGTTCGCCAACCTCTCCTCGTACGCCGAGAAGATGCTGGTCTACGAGAACGCCCTGGTGAAGATCCGCGACGACATGCCGCTCAACCAAGCGGCCCTCATCGGCTGCGGCGTCACGACCGGAGTGGGCGCTGCTCTCAACACGGCGAAGGTGGAGCCCGGCTCGACCGTCGCGGTGTTCGGAGCGGGCGGCGTGGGCCTCTCCGCGATTCAAGGCTCGCTGATCGCCGGCGCGCGCATGATCATCGCCGTCGACACGGTGGAAGCGAAACTGGCTACCGCGCGCGAACTCGGCGCGACGCACATCGTGGACGCCTCGTCCGGCGACCCGGTCGAGGCGATCAAGAACCTGACCGGCGGCGGCGCCGACTACACCTTCGAGGCGATCGGCCTCAAGCTGACCGCCGAGCAGTGCTTCGAGTCGATCCGGCGGGGCGGCACCGCCACCATCATCGGCATGATTCCCCAGGGCGAAAAGGTGGAGCTCGACGGCTCCTCTTTCCTGCAGGAGAAGAAGATCCAGGGCAGCAGCATGGGCTCCAACCGCTTCCGGGTGGACATGCCCCGCTACATCGACTTCTACATGCAGGGCCGTCTCAAGCTTGACGAGATGATCACTCGCACCGGGCGCCTGGAAGACGTCAACGAAGCCTTCCGGGCCATGAAGGCGGGCGAGGTGACCCGCACTGTGCTGGAGTTCGATTAGGCTCCAGTCGCTCCGTCCGATGCAGAGGCCGGGCGTTGGCCCGGCCTCTTTGCTTGGAGGTTCCGACCGTAGCGTGGAGATCTACCTGGTCGACGGCACCTACGAGCTGTTCCGGCACTACTTCGCGATGCCGCAGCGCCAGCACGACGGCCGGGAGATCGCCGCGACGCGCGGTGTGGTCGGCTCGCTCTTGGGCCTGATCGGCGACGGGGCAGGCTACCTGGGCGTGGCGACCGACCACGTGGTGAAGTCGTTCCGCAACGACATGTGGCCCGGCTACAAGGACGGCTCTGACATGCCGGCCGACATCCTCAGCCAGTTTCCCCTCCTGGAGGAAGCCATCGTCGCCCTGGGGATCCGCCTCTGGCCGATGACGGAATTTGAGGCGGACGACGCTCTCGCAGCGGCGGCTGCGGCCGCCGCTGCCTACCCCGAGGTCGATCGCGTGCTGATCTGCTCGCCCGACAAGGACATGGCCCAGTCCGTCGTGGAGCAGCGCGTCGTCCAGTTCGACCGCCGCCAGGGCGAGATCCGCGACGCGGCCGGGGTGCGCGAAAAGTTCGGAGTCGATCCGGAGTCGATCCCCGACTACCTCGCCCTGGTCGGTGATAGCGCCGACGGCTTCCCCGGCCTCAAGGGCTGGGGCGCGAAAACCGCCGCCACCGTGCTCGCCCGCTATGGCCATCTGGAGTCGATCCCGCGCGATGCCGCGCAGTGGGACATACAGGTGCGAGGCGCGACCGCCCGCGCGGCCACGCTGGTTGAGCACGAG
>JAPUIR010000305.1 GCA_027296805.1 Chloroflexota bacterium
GCCGGGGAGCGGATCGAGCAAGAGACGCGGGGCTGGGTCGAGGGCGAGGAGGTGACGACGTCGCAGCGGACGAAGGAGTACGCGGCCGATTATCGCTATTTCCCGGAGCCCGACTTGCCCCCGATACGCGTGTCGCGCGAGTGGGTGGCGGAGATCGCCGCGGAGTTGCCGGAGTTGCCGGCCGCGCGCTTCGCGCGCTTCGAGGAGGAGTACGGCCTGGGCGATTTCGAGGCGGGGCTGCTGACGGAGGATCGGGCCAAGGCGGACTACTACGAGAAGGCCGTCAGCGGGCTGGCCGACCCCGGTTCGCACGAGCAAGCGAAGAAGCTCGCGAACTGGATCACGGGCGATCTGGCCCGGGTCCAGCATGAGCAGCGGCAGGGCTTGGACGATCTGAAGATCCGACCGGAGCAGTTCGCCGAGCTCGTGGAGCTGATCGATGCGGGCACCATCAGTAGCAAGCTGGCGAAAGACGTCTTCGAATCGATGTACGAATCGGGCGAGGGCCCGGCGGCGATCGTGGAGCGATCTGGGCAGACTCAGATCAGCGATGCCGAGGAATTGGGACAGATCGTGGAGCAGGTCCTGCAGGAGCAGCCGCAGGCCGTGCAGGACTACCGAGACGGCAAGGACACGGCGATCAAGTTTCTGGTGGGGCAGGTCATGCGCGCGACGCGGGGGCGGGCCAACCCGCAAACGGCGACCGCGCTTTTGGAGAAATCGCTCGCTGTCGTGGACTAGGCCGGAACCCCGGAGGGGCTGGGGGCGTTATGTGACTGTGGGCCATCCGGGGGCCGCCGAGGGGTCAGCGTTGGGGTTCGGTACGTCGAGACGCAGGCGAGGCTGTCGTGACGCAGGCGAGGCCACCCGCCTATAGTGCGACCTAGTGGTCGCGGTCGAATTCTGGAGGTCGGAACTACCGCAATGCGTTCCTGGCTCCGAGACCCGGACACTCGCAAGTGGCTTGTTCCCGGCATGGGAGTCAAGCGCTGGTTCCTTCTCCTCTTCCTGGGCATGGGGTCGCTGGGGCTGGGCGTGTCTTTCCTGGCGCGGGAGGCGTACCTGAGCTGGACCCTGCCGAACGAGTTCTACTACCTAACGCTGCAGTTCATGCCGCAGACGCTGCGCGGCGGGCTGTTCATCGCGGTCGCTCTGATCCTTGTCGTCGTGGGGGTGTGGAAGTTCAACCACGCGCTGCTGAGCGCGGTGCGGGGCCAGGTCGGCCAGAACGGGCGACGACAGGAGAGTCTCGTCAACCTGCTCTACCGGCAGCGAATCGCGGGGCGCGGTCCGCAGGTGGTGACGATCGGGGGTGGCACCGGGATGTCGGTGCTGCTGCGGGGCTTGAAGGAACACACGGAGAACATCACGGCCATCGTCACGGTGGCCGACGACGGGGGGTCGTCGGGGCGGCTGCGCGACGATCTGGGGATCATTCCACCGGGCGACGTGCGCAACTGCATCGCGGCCCTGGCCGACGCCGAGCCGCTGATGACCAACCTGTTTCAGTACCGCTTCCCGGAGGGCGCGGGGGAGGGGCTGGAGGGGCATTCGTTCGGCAACCTGTTCATCGTGGCGATGTCCGAGATCACGGGGAGCATGGAGCAAGCGATCCGAGAGACGAGCCGCGTGCTCGCGGTCAAGGGCCAGATTCTGCCCTCGACGCTGGAAGATGTGCGGCTGAAAGGCGTGACGAAGGACGGCCGCACGATCCGAGGCGAGTCCGCGATCACAGCCGCCGCGACCGACATTCGCGAGGTCAGCCTGGAGCCGCAGCATCCGGCCGCTTACCCAGACGCCGTGAACGCGATTCGCAACGCGGACTTCATCATCGTGGGGCCGGGCAGCCTCTTCACGAGCGTCCTGCCCAACCTCCTGGTGCCGGACCTGCGGATCGCGTTCCAAGAGTCGCGGGCGATGAAAGCGTACGTGAGCAACGTGGCGACGCAGCACGGCGAGACCGATCACTACTCGGTCCAGGATCACCTGCAGGCGCTGGAAGCGCATATCGGTGGAGCACCGTTCGACTTTGTGCTGGCGAACGACAACCTGATCGACCAGCTCCCGCCACGCTGGCAGTCCGAGCCGGTGCGCGTCGATCCGGCCGGTGCCTCGAGAGCCGGCGCGCGGATCGTCAGCGCGGACGTTGTCGACGTTGCAAACCGCTACCGCCACGATCCGCGCAAGTTAGCCGACACGCTGCTCACGCTTTACGATGAGCAAGGCGAAGCGGCGCCCCGCGCGGACGAGGGTATCCGGCTCGTCGCAGGCAGCTAGGCGGAGACTCGTCGCAGGCCGTTAGTCGAAGGCTGCTAGTCGAAGGCAAAATCGATGGACGCGTCAGATGTCCTGAACATCTTCCAAGTGATCACCGCGCTGGCGATCATCGGTGTGGTCCTGCTGCAGGCCAAGGGCCAGGGGCTGGGCAATATTTTTGGTGGCGGCGGGGAGACCTACCGGACACGGCGCGGCGTGGAGCGGGTGCTGTTCCGGGGCACGATCTTCTTGATTTCGCTCTTCGTGGTCCTCTCCATCGCGGCGATCCGGGTCTAGATCGATCCCGTCGATGCCTGCGCCCTGCGGCATCGTGACTCTCACGACCGACTTTGGCCTGTCCGATTCCTACGTGGCGCAGATGCATGCAGTCATCCTGGCTGGCTGCCCCGAGGCCCGCATCGTCGATGTGAGCCACGAGGTGCCACCCGGGCAGCTCGAATCGGCGCTGTTTCTGACGGAGAGCGCCTGGCCCCACTTCCCAGTGGGGGCGGTGCACGTCGTGGTGGTCGATCCGGGGGTGGGTACCGATCGTGGTCTGATCGCGATCGAAGGACCGGAGGCGTTTTTCGTGGGTCCGGACACCGGCGTGCTCAGCAGCGCGATCGCGGAATCGGAGCGGCCCGCGGACGCCTCGCGGCAGGCGTTGTCAGCCGGGCAGCGCGCGGTCGAGATCAGCGGCTCAGGGGCGAAGGCGTCGCTGGTCTCCGCCACGTTCCATGGACGCGACATCATGGCTCCGGTCGCGGCGCGGCTGGCTTGCGGAGCGCCACTGGAGAGCGTGGGGCAAGCGGTTGAGAGCGTGATGGTGGCACCGTCGCTGGCGACGAGCGGCGAGTCGGGGCGGGTGATCCATATCGACCGTTTCGGAAACGCGGTCACCAGCTTTCGCAGCGCGGATGCGGCGAGCGAACTTCGCCTCATCGTGACGACGGGATGGCGGGATGAGGTGAGCGTGGGTGGGGTAGAGACGACGTACGAGGGCGCGGATCCGCCGATCGCGATCGTGGTCGCGGGGAGCAGCGGCTATCTGGAGATCGCGTGGCCCAGAGGTGACGCCGCGGAGCGGCTGGGGTTGCGGATAGGGGACTCCGTGCGGCTGGCGTCGTCGTGACGGACGGCGGCGACTGCGTCAAGCGCGGCTTCGGTCGAACCGCGCCTATCCTGCGAGCATGAATCCTCGCGTGGCGTTCTTCGGTTCGCCGGACTTCGCGGTCGCGACGCTGGAAGCGTTGATCGACAGTCCGTACCGACCGATCGTAGTCGTGACACAGCCGGACCGGCCGGCGGGCCGCGGGCGCAGTCTGCAGCCGCCGCCGGTCAAGGTGGTGGCAGAGCGCGCCGGAATCGCTGTGCTCCAGCCGGCTCGGCTGCGCGACGCGGAAGCGGTGGCGGAACTGGGGGCGTTCCGCCCGGAACTCCAGATCATTGTGGCGTACGGTCAAATCCTGCCCAAAGCGGTCCTGGACATTCCGCAGCACGGGACGATCAACGTGCATGCGTCCCTCTTACCGCGCTGGCGGGGCGCGTCGCCGGTACAGGCGGCGATCTTGGCGGGAGACGTGGAGACGGGAGTCACGATTATGTCGGTCGACGAAGGGGAGGACACGGGCGCCATCCTCGCCAGCCGCCCGGAGCCGATCCGGTCCGACGACGATGCGGGATCGCTCAGCGAACGGCTTGAGGCGGCCGGGGCGTCGCTGTTGCTGGAGACGATTCCCCGCTGGCTCGCGGGGGAGATCACACCCATCGCGCAGGACGACTCGTTTGCGACGCGCGCGCCGCGGATCAAGAAGGCCGCGGGCCAGATCGCATGGGGGCAGCCAGCCGAGGAGATCGTCCGCCAGGTGCGGGCGTTCTCGCCCTGGCCAGGGGCCTTCTCGGAGTTGCGCGGCTCGGTTCTGCGGGTCTGGCGCGCCAGCGCGAAGCGCGGTGAGAGGTCGGCGCCGGGCACGATTGTCGCGGCCGGCGACACGATCGATGTAGCCACGGGTCACGGTCTCCTCGCGATCGAGGTGCTGCAGCGAGCCGGGAAGCGAGCGATGCCCGCGGCGGAGTTCGTGCACGGCGAGCGCGATCTTGTGGGCCAGCGGCTGGGGGTGCCGGATGGGTAACCACGTGGCGCTTCCGTCGCTGTTGGAGTTGAGCCAGGAGGATCTCGAGGCGATTGTGGTCGGGCTGGATCAGCCCGCGTACCGCGCGCGTCAGGTCTGGCGGAACGTCTATCAGCGTTACGCGATGGACTTCGAATCGATGACGGACCTGCCGCGGGAGCTGCGGCGACGACTGGGGGAGCGGATCCGGGTCGCGCCCGCGGAGAGCGTCGGTCAGCAGACAAGCGACGATGGCTCCACGACGAAATCGCTCTTGCGGCTGGACGACGGGGAGCTGATCGAGACGGTCCTGATGCGATACGACCCGTTCGGGGAGCGGCGCGCGCGCAAGACCGTGTGCGTCAGCACGCAAGCGGGGTGTGCGATGGGCTGCGTCTTCTGCGCCACCGGTGCGCAGGGGTATCGCCGCCAGCTCAGTGCGAGCGAGATCCTGTTGCAGGTGCTGGCGCAGGGACGGATCACGGCGGAGGAGGGCTCACCTCTGACCAACATCGTCTTTATGGGGATGGGCGAGCCGCTGGCCAACTACGCGGCCACCCACGAGGCGTTGACGCGGCTCAGCGACGCAGACGGATTCGGCTTCGCGCCGCGGCGGATCACGGTGTCGACGGTGGGGCTGATCCCAGGCATCGAACAGCTGGCGCGCGACCATCCGCAGGTCAGCGTTGCGATCAGCCTGCACGCGCCCAACGACGCGCTGCGCACGCGTCTGGTACCGGTCCCGACGGCCACGCTGGGGCAGTTGATCGCCGCGGCACGCAGTCATGCAAAGACGACCGGGCGCCGCACATCGTTCGAATATGTGCTGATGGCTGGGATCAACGATTCACCCGAGCAGGCCCGCGAGCTCGCCATGCGGCTGCGTGGGCTGAACTGCCACGTGAATCTGATCCCGATCAACCCTTCGGCCGGTGTCGTGGGGGAGCGTCCGTCGCAAGCGGCGACGATGCGGTTCTTGGAGCAACTCGTGGAGGCGCACATTCCCGCCACGGTGCGAGTCGAGAAGGGCCGCGACATCCTGGCCGCGTGCGGGCAGTTGCGGGGCGATCGGGAAGAGGGGACTGCGCCCGGCTAGTCGGAGGCTTTGTCCTCGGAGGAGGCGGCTTCGCCCGCCTCGTCTTCCGCCGCGCCTTCCTCGGCCTCTTCACCCTCGGGCAGCTCCTCGCCCTCGAGCAACCCTTGCTCCTCGGGTTCCTCTTCCTCGACGCGTGGGGCGACGACGGTGACAACCTGGGTGCTGGCGTCGGCGAGAGCGCGGACGTTGGCCGGCAAGCGAACTTCGCCTACGTGAATCGCGTCGCCGAAGGCGCTCAAGATGCTCAGGTCGACCTCAAGTTCGGCAGGCATGTCCATCGGCAGCGCCTCCAGCATCAGCGTGTCGAGGCTCTGCACCATGGTGCCCCCCTCAGCGACGGCTTCGGATTGGCCGGTGAAAACGATGAGTGCGGGGGACTGAATCAGACGTGTCAGGTCGACTTCGTACAGTTCGACGTGGCGGACTTCGCCGGTGAGGGGGTTGCGATCGACCTTTCGTAGGACGACCGCGCGCGTCTTCTTCTCGCCGGTGATCTGCACCTGGACGACGGAGTTGCGTGGGACCGAGCGGAAGACCTTCTGCACCTCCACGAGCGGCGCCTGGACGGAGACCGATTCCAGCCCGCGGCCGTAGACGTTGCCGGGCACCAGCCCCTCGCGGCGGAGTCGCTTCACCTTCTTGCCCAGGATTGAACGCTTCTCCAGCGTGAGGGCGGCTTTCTCGGCCATAGCGATCATCTCTCCCGGCCGAGGCACGCTCAGGCCGCTGTCGTCATGCGGGGGGTCTCGATCATTATGGGGATGCAGGCGCTGAGAGGCGAGCCGCGCCGGAGGCGAGTGTCGATGAGGTGTCAGGCTGGGGCACCCTTTTCACCCCGAGTCTGTATTCCGGCCCGCGGTTGGGGAGGGCGATCCAAGCTGGTTGCCGTGTCGTAGTCTGGGGGCGTCCGGGAAGTCAGGCGTCGGGAGTCGCCGTGCTACTCGATCGATTCCGTCTCGATTCGAAGGTGGCGCTCATCACCGGCGCCGGGCGCGGCGTGGGGCGGGCGATTGCGGAGGGGCTGGCGGAGGTGGGCGCGGAGACAGTCTTAGTCGCGCGCACAGAGCGCGAGGTGGAGGGAGCGGCCGAGGCGGCGGGCCGCTTCGGGAGGCGGGCGCTTCCCCTGGTGGCGGACATCAGCAACGCCTCTGATCGGGCCCAGCTGGTGCAGACGGTGCTCGACCGCTTCAACCAGATCGACATCTTGGTCAACGCAGCGGCCGTGGGCTGGCCGGGCGAGGACCGTGCTCAGCCGCCAACGGGGCAGGAGTTCCTACGCACATCCATGGAGGAGTGGGCGGAGGTGACAACGCTCAACCTCGATGCGACGGCGGCGCTGACCCAACTCGTGGCACAGCAGATGATCCACCTGGGTGGAGGCAAGATCATCAACCTCACATCGGCCGGCGGACACCACGCGA
>JAPUIR010000306.1 GCA_027296805.1 Chloroflexota bacterium
GCCGCGATCTCCGCCTTGCGCTCCTGCCGACGGGGATGAAGTGTGGGCTCCGTGTAGCCCGACGGCTGCTCCACGCCGCTGAAGACCAAGTCGCAGGCCGCCCGGAAGGCGACGCCATCCAAGTCCGGCGCCATCGGCACGTAGAGCGGATCGTCGGCGTTCTGCCCGTCCACGACGCCCGCCATCCGCTCCAGGACGGCCCGCACGGTCTCCCGATCCACCACGCCATGGTGCAGCCAATTGGCGATGTGCTGAGACGAAATGCGGCAAGTCGCGCGGTCCTCCATCAGACCCACATCGTGGATATCGGGCACCTTGGAGCAGCCCACGCCCTGATCGATCCAGCGCACCGTGTAGCCCAAGATGCCCTGCGCGTTGTTCTCCAGCTCGGCCCGAATCTCGTCCTCCGACCAGTCCGGATCGGACGCCAGGGGGATCATCAGGAGATCGTCGACGCTGCCCCGGGGCTCGCCGGCCAGCTCCTCCTGCCGCGCCAGCACGTCCACCTCCAAGTAGTGGGTCGCGTGCAGCGTCGCCGCGGCGGGCGAGGGCACCCAGGCACAGCTCGCTCCCGCCTGCGGATGCCCGATCTTCTCTTTCAGCATGTTCGCCATCAAGTCCGGCGCGGCCCACATCCCCTTGCCGATCTGTGCCCGCCCCTGCAACCCGCAGGCCAACCCCACGTCCACGTTCCAATCCTCGTAGGCCGCGATCCAGCGCTGCAGCTTCATCTCGTTCTTGCGCACCATCGGGCCCGCCTCCATCGACGTGTGGATCTCGTCCCCAGTCCGATCCAGGAAACCCGTGTTGATGAACGCCACGCGCGACTTGGCGGCACGGATGCACTCCTTGAGGTTGACGGTCGTCCGGCGCTCCTCGTCCATGATGCCCAGCTTGACCGTATTCGCTGCCAGCCCCAGCACCCCCTCGACGTGGCTGAAGATGGAGTCGGTCAGCGCGACCTCCGCCGGGCCGTGCATCTTCGGCTTCACGACGTAGACCGACCCCGCGGGCGAGTTGCGTTCGCCCCGCGCCCGGGCCAGGTCGTGTGTGGCCGCCAGCACCGTCACCATCGCGTCCAGCATCCCCTCGGGCGCCTCCTTGCCGGCGCGGTCGTGCACGGCTGGGGTCGTCATGAGGTGGCCCACGTTGCGCACGAGCATCAGCGCCCGGCCCCGCAACGTGAGCGGGCTGCCGTCGGCGGCGGTGTAGCTGCGATCGTCGGCCAAACGACGGGTGAAGGTGCGCCCATCCTTCGTCACCTCCTCCACCAGGTCGCCCCGCATGAGGCCAAGCCAGTTGCGGTACGCATCGACCTTGTCCTCCGCGTCGACGGTGGCGACCGAGTCCTCGCAATCGATGATCGAGGTTAAGGCCGACTCCAGCAGCACATCCGCGACTCCGGCCCGGTCGGTGCTGCCAACGGACTGCTCACGGTCGACCTGCAGCTCCAGATGCAAGCCGTGCTGGCGCAGCAACAACGACGCCGGAGCGCCCGGCTCGCCCTTGAAGCCGGCGAACTGCCCGAGGTTGACCAGTCCCGCGCTACGCCCCCCCGCCAGGGCGACTCGCAGATGACCGCCCTGCACCGTGTAAGCCTCGGCCTCGCCGTGCGATCCGCTGTCCAGCGGGAAAACGTCGTCCAGCAGCCGGCGCACGCGGGCGATCACGCGATCGCCGCGGACCGAGTCATAAGGGCCGGGCGGTGGCGAATCACCCAGCGCGTCGGTGCCGTAGAAGACGTCGTAGAGCGATCCCCAGCGCGCGTTGGCGGCGTTGAGCGCGTAGCGCGCGTTGGTCACCGGCACGACGAGCTGCGGCCCCGCGATCTCCGCGATCTCCGGGTCCACGCCCTCCGTGTCGATCAGAAAGTCCGCGCCCTCCGGCTCCAGATAGCCCAACTCTTCGAGAAACGCCCGGTACGCATCGAGATTGAAAGTGCTGCCCCGGTGCTCGCGATGCCAGCCGTCGATCGCGGCCTGCAGCTCCAGCCGGCGTTCGAGCAACGCGCGGTTACGCGGTCCGAACTCGTGGATCAGATCCGACAGACCCTGCCAGAAAGTAGCCGCCTCCACCCCCGAACCGGGCAGCGCCTCCTCCTCGATGAAGCGATGCAGGACGTGGGCGACGCGGAGCCCCGCGACCTCAACCTCCTGTGTTTCGCCCATGGCGACCTCCGATCCCGAATCGAAGTTGCATCCTACTGGCGCAGGCGGCTCGCGCGAACCACACCGGTCGCAGCAGCGCAACCGCAGCGGCCCGCGCAGCGTCGGCCAACAGGTCAGGCCTCCAAGGGCTTCTCGTCCGACGCGCCGCTCCCCGCCAGCGGGCGGTCGTGCGGCGCGGAGCTGTAGGCGCCCCGGAAGTCACGGAAAGGACCGTCGCGCCACTCCAGCGCGGCCTTCAGCCCCTTCTCGCGTGAGATGCGGCCAAACTCCCCCGCCGCGGGCCGATGCTTGCTCATCGCCTCCACGTCGGAGCCGGACATCAGCCCCGTGTGGATGCCCATGATCTCGTACTGGCGGTTGACCGCACGCTTGCTGTAGGCGAGCTGATCGTTGTCGATATGGGCCAGACGACGCGCGAAAGTGTCCGTGAACTCATCGATCTCGTCGGCGCTGACCGCGTACGTCGCCCAGCCCATCCACTCCATGTCCTTGCCCGAGAACGCATCGCCCGTATAAGCGAAGAGCCGCGCCTTGGCGGGCGGCAGAAACCAGGGCGCCCACATCATGTCCATCGTGCCCATGGCGCGCACGGGCGGGTATCCGATCTGGCAGTCCTCGCTCACGATGCGGAAATCGCAGACCGACGCCAGCTCCGTGCCCCCCGCCAGGCAGTAGCCGTGCAGCTGCGCGATCACCGGCTTCGACAGTTCCCAGATCATCCAGTTGGCCAGGATCGTGTGCCGCGACCAGTCGTAGTGGTTGGGGTGTGTCGTGCCCACGTCGGGCAGCCCCGATCGCGGATGGACGTACTCGCTCGGAGTGGGCGTCGGGTTGAGGTCGTACCCCGCGCTGAACGCGCGCCCGGCGCCCTTGATGATGATCACCCCCACCTCGGGGTCCGCCTCGTGCTCTTTCAGCGCGTGGTAAAGCTCGCCGCGCAGCTCGTTGGAGAGCGCGTTGAGCTTCTCGGGACGGTTGAGCGTGATCCGACCGAGGCGACCGTCCGTCTCGCTCAGGATGAATTCGTAGGGCATCTCGTTCTCCTTCGGAGCGCGCCGAGTATACGACCGCGCACTCACGGCTTCCGGGGTTGCGCCGTGCCGCCCGAACCCCTGCGCGGACTGCCCCCTGCCGCCTATCCCCTGCCGACTAACTCACAGTGTTGACGGGTGCACCCGCGATGAATGCCCGCAGATTCTCGACCGCGATGTCCATCAGGCGCTGCCGCGACGCCTGGGCGTACCAGGCGATGTGGGGGGTGATCACACAGTTCGGCGCGCCCAGCAACGGATTGTCGGCCGGGGGCGGCTCCACATCGAGCACATCCAGCCCCGCCCCGCCGATCCGACCCTCGTGCAGCGCGTCCGCCAGCGCCTGATTGTCGACCAACGGCCCTCGGCTCGTGTTGAGCAGCAGCGCCTGCGGTCGCATGAGCGCGAGCCGCTCCGCGTTGACGAGATGCTCCGTCTCCGGCGTCAGGGGACAGTGCAGACTGATCACGTCCGCCCGCCGAAAGAGATCGTCGACGTCGGTGAACTCCACCTCCAAACCGGCCAAGGTCGCGGCGTCCGGCGGGTATTCGTCCTGCGCGATGATCGTCATCCCCATCGCCGCCCCGATCCGCGCCAGCGCTCGCCCGATCCGGCCAATCCCCACGACCCCCAGCACCTTGCCGCTCAGTTCGGTCATCGGCGTCAGCGCGAAACACCAGTCGACGTTGTTCGTCCACGCCCCAGCGTGCACGGCGTTGCTGTGCAGCGCCGGCTGGCGCACCAGCTCCAGCATCAGCGCCGTGGCGTGCTGCGCGACGGAGTCGGTGCCGTAGGTCGGCACGTTGGTCACGACCATGTCCCGCGCGCTCGCCGCCTCCACGTCGACGGTGTTGTAGCCCGTCGCCAGCACCCCGATGTAGGCCAGGTCCGGAAGCGCGTCCAGCGTCGCCGACGTGAATGGCACCTTGTTCGTCAGAGCGAACCGACAGCCCGCCGCCCGTTCCAGAATCAGATCGTCGGCCGTGCGGTCGTGAACCGTGAGCTCGCCGAACTCCTCCACCCCGTCCCAGCTCAGGTCGCCCGGGTTGAGCGTGTAGCCGTCCAACACCACGATTCGGTCCGCCACGGGGCTCTCCTCGATTCGC
>JAPUIR010000307.1 GCA_027296805.1 Chloroflexota bacterium
CAGCGGCTCCCCGCCCGGAATTGAGACGATCGGCGCCCCGCACTCGTCCGCCGCCGCCCACGCCTGCTCCGGCGTCATGCGCGCCTTCAGGATCCCGTCCGGGTGCTGAATCTTCCCGCATCCGGGACAGGCCAGATTGCATTGGTAGAGCGGCTCCAGCATCAACACCAGTGGGTACTTCTCTACCCGCTTGATCCGCTGCGTCGCGATGTACTTCCCGACCGTGAAGGCTTCCTTCAGGGGGACCGCCATCGCGCACACTCCCAGTCCGACCGCTGCTCGCTTGCCGCAGACTATACCAGCCCCCGTCCTGGCTCCGCCTTACTGTGGGACGAGCGCCGCCACCCGCTCTTGAGTATTTCCCGGCGGATCGCTGGGATCACGTGCGCAACGTGGAGTTGCGCTACCCCGCCCGCTGCCGTAACCGTCTCGTAAGAACTGCTCACGACACTGCCTCCCAACACAGGAGGTCTGCACAGCATGCGAACGAATTCCCTAGGACGGCGGGCTCTGATCTCGCTAAGCGTCATCATTGGTGCGGCACTACTCGCCGCGGTCTTGTTCACTCCCGCTTCGGCACAAAGCGCTACACGTTTCCGCGTCACGATCACCAACGCCAGCGACCCCGAGATGATCATCACGCCCGGCGCATATCTGGTGCACCAAGAGGCCGCAGAATTCTGGACCGATGGCGGCGACGCCAACGTCGCACTGGAGCGCATCGCCGAGATTGGCGTGCCTGACGCGGCCGTCGCCGACCTCGGCGCCACGGCACTCGATCCCATTCCCGCCAGCGGCGACTCGATCACCTTCGAGTTCGACGCGACACCGGGCTCACTCTTCTCGTTCGCCCAGATGCTGATCGCCACCAACGACACCTTCGTCGGCCTTGACTCGGTGGCGCTGTGGGATGGCGCAGGCTCGCCGATCACCTCCAGCTTCGATCTCCTGGCCTGGGACGCCGGCACCGAAGAGAACGCCGACCTCTTCGCTGGCTACGAGGCCGGTCAGCCCGATCCCCCTCGGGGCGAAGCCAACCTCGACAACGGTGTCGCCACGACCGATTCCATCGCGCTCAATGAGCAATTCAGCGGTACCCAGGCCACCGTCTCCATCGCGGCCCTCGTCGTCCTCCCCGCCACGGGATCGGGCGGCCTGGCCGGGAGCGGTAGCGACGGTTTCCCCACCTGGGCGATCGCTCTCCTCGCGACCGCCTTGCTCGTTGTCGTCGCGGGTGGCACCCAGCGTGTGCGCAGCCACCGCTAAAGTAGGAAGGCAGAGGGGATGGAGTCGTGGATCGGCTCCATCCCGTTCGCTTGCTGGACGGTGCCTATGACATCGATCCTCGTCGTCGACGATGAACGCGCGGTCCGGGACGTCGTACGCCTCTACCTCGAACAGGACGGCTACGACGTCTCCACCGCCTCCAACGGCCCCGACGCCCTCGCGGCCTTCGAATCGGACGCCCCCGATCTCGTCGTCCTTGACCTCATGCTTCCTGAACTGTCGGGCGAGGAGATCTGCCGCTACATCCGCCAGACCTCCGACGTCGCCATCATCATGCTCACCGCACGCGGCGCCGAGTCCGAGCGCCTCACCGGCCTCCAGCTCGGCGCTGACGACTACGTCGTCAAACCCTTCAGCCCGCGCGAACTCGTGGCCCGTGTCAAGGCCGTCCTGCGCCGCGCCGCCCCCGCCGTCGACCAACCCGAGGGCAGCATCAGCGCCGGCGACCTCGAGATCGATCCGACCCGCCGCACCGTCCTCCGCGACGGCCATCCGGTCACCCTCGCCGCCCGCGAGTTCGATCTGCTCCTCTTCTTCGCCCAGCATCCGCAACAGGTCTTCAGCCGGGAACAGCTCCTGGAGAACGTCTGGGGCTGGGAATTCGAAGGCGACATCAGCACGGTGACCGTTCACGTCCGCCGTCTTCGCTCGAAAATTGAAGTCGACGACCGCAACCCGCGTCATCTAGTGACCATCTGGTCGGTGGGGTACAAATTCGTTGAGTGACTTGACCACACCCCTGCCTCACCTACAGACTCGCCTCCAGCCGCGCGTCCCCGTCGCTGCGCTGATCCTCGGCATCGGGCTCGCCGGAGCCCTTGCGCTCATCGTCACCTTTGTCGCGCTGACTCCCAGCGGCAGCGAGATGGGCGACCTCGCTGGTCTCCTCGTGCTCTCTGCCGCCGTCTCCGTCCTCGCCTACATCGCCGTCGAACGCTGGCTCCGCTCCACGCCCCTCGTCGGCCTGCGCGGACGCCTCGCCGTCACCGCGATCTTCAGCGGCACCCTCGCCCTCACCAACGTCCTCATCACAGCCGGCTTCATGTTCCTCAGTAGCCATGACCTCACCCTGCTCGCCGTACTCATCGGCTTCGCCCTCTGCGTCTCTTCCTTCCTCGGCCTCGCGGTCGCCCGCTCGATTAGCGATCCCATCGCCCGCCTCGCCGACGCCGTCGACCGCTTCGATGGCACCTACGCCATCCAGGCCGAACCGGGCGGCCCACCCGAACTCGCCCGCCTCACGGATGCGTTCAACGCCATGGTCCAGCGCCTGGGCGCCGCCGCCCGCGAGCGCGAAAAATCCGAGTCCGCCCGCCTCGAACTCGTCGCCGCCATCTCCCACGACCTCCGCACCCCCATCGCCAGCGCCCGCCTTCGCCTTGAAGCCATCGAGGACGGCCTCCTCGACGACGAGACGCAGCGCTCCTATCTCACCAACGTGCAGGCCGACCTCTCGCGTCTCAGCCGCCTCATCGACGACCTTTTCGAGGTCTCCCGCATCGAAAGCGGCGCTCTCCAGCTCAAGCCCGTCCCCACCAACCTCGCCGTGCTCGCGGCTGAGGCCATCGAGGGCGTCCGGCCCCAGGCCGACCATAAGGGCGTCAAGATCAATAGCCAAGTCGACCCTGACCTCTCCCTCATCAATCTCGACCCCGCCTCCCTCGAGCGCGCGCTCCGCAACCTTCTCGAGAACGCCGTTCGCTACACCTCCGGCGGCGGAACGGTCGGCCTCGATGTTCGCCCCGTGGGGGCCCACTCAGTCGTCCTCGATGTCCACGACTCTGGCGTCAGCATCGCCTCGGCCGACGCCGAGCGCATCTTCGAGCCCTTCTACCGGGGCGACGCTGCCCGCGGCCGCGATGGCGGCGGTGCAGGGCTCGGACTCGCCATCGCTCGTGGCCTCGTTGCCGCGCACGGCGGCACTCTTGACTACCGCGATGGCGCGGGCGGCGGCAGCACCTTCCGCATCACCCTCCCGGCTGCGGGCCTCCCCGAGACCCCCAGCCTGGTGCCACTGGCCTGACTCCGCCCACCAGCCTGCCTCAACCCTCCAACAGCGACTTCGCGGCCGCGTAGTCCTCGGGCGTATTCAGATTCAACGCCACCAGCGCATCCTCGACCTCCACGAACTGTGTGCCTTCGCGATGCGCCGCGCGGACGGCCTTCAGCCCCTGTGCGGAGTCCTGCACCACCCGCAGCTCCGCGAGCAGACCCCCGTCGAACAGCGCCGGATGCCCGTTCTTGCCTTCGAAACGCGGCACGACGATCGCCGCTCCGCTCGCACGCCATGTCTCGATCAACTGCTCGATAGTCTCCCGCGACATTGGCGCATCCACGCTCGCCACAATCACCGCCCCAGTCCCCTCCGCCACCATCCGTGCTCCCACCCGCAGCGACGACGCGCGCCCGCTGCGGTAGGCCGCGTTCTCCACCAAGAGGCAGGGCGCTTCGCAGCGCGTCCGCGCGCGTACCTGATGAGCGCGTGCCCCCAGCACCCCCACGACCGGAGCGCAGCCCGCCTCGATCGCCGTGTCGATCTGGTGCTGCAGCAGCGTCTTGCCGCCCCAGTCCAGCAGCGCCTTCGGCCGCCCCATCCGCTGCGACTCGCCCGCCGCCAAAATCAGCCCGGCCACCGTGCTCAACGTCTATCCCGTCGTCCGTACCGCCGGCAGTACCTCGCGCCCAATCCGCCGGATCGACTCCAGGATCTTCTCCTGTCCCACCGGCAGGAAGCGCATCAGCGTGTGGTCGTATCCCCTCGACTCGAGATCCCGGAACGCCGCGATCGCCGTCTCCGGCCCCCCCACGATCAGCGGCGCCGTCCCGAACCCCCGATAGCCGCTCGCCAGCACCTCCGACGCCGACGCCTCGGCCTCGGCGTCGCTTTCGCCCACATACACATCGCGACGCACCGGGTATGCCGTGATCGCGTCGGCCCGGTCGTAGCGGCTCACCGCCTCCCCGAAGAACGCCCCCTTCTCGCTCAACGACTCCGGCGTCTCCGCCGGCGAGGCCAGCCACGAGTTCCCCACCCGCGCGGCTCGCTCGATCGCCGCCGGCACGTTCGCCCCGATCCAGAAGTCCGGTGGCTGCGGCGGCTTCGGATTCACCGACACCCCCTCCAACTGCCAGTACTGCCCTTCGTGCGTGACCCCATCCTCCGACAGCAGCCGCCGCAGCAACGGCACCGCCTCCTCCATCCGGCTCCGACGCTGCCGCGCACTCACCCCCAGCGCGGGAAACTGCGCGTCGTCGGGACCGATCGCCAGGATGCAATGCACCGGCCCTTGTGCGATCGCACCCAGCGTCCCCAACTGCTCCGCCAGCAGCACCGGATGCCACAGCGGCAGCAGGAACAGCGGGATCACCGGCATCGACCCCAGCTCCGCCAGACAGCGCGCCAGCATCGGCACGTTCTGCAGGTAGTGGCTCGGCGTCGCGTGGTGATCCCCAATCGAGAACGAGGAGAACCCCGCCTCCGCCGTCGCCGCCGCTCGCTCAACCACCCAACGCGCCGCCGTCCGCGCGTCGACGTCCCTCGGATGCGCGCTGGTGACCGACAGCCCGATCTCCATCCCGGCCTCCGCTTTCTCTAGATCGACTCCAGATGCGCGACCAGGTCCGCCGGCGCCGAGAAGAACGGCGAATGGTCTGTCTCCATCGTGATCACCCGCTGACACGGCACCACGCCGTACCATTCGCGCTGCTTTGCGATGGGGATCGCCTGATCCTCCGTGCACTCGATGTACACACGCGGCACCCGTCCGTAGTTCAACTCCGTCGTCCGCATCGGCGCTTCCATGATCACGGTGGGTTCGGGCGACGCCAGCAGCGACGCCAGCGCCACATCCTCAGCTGGGCACTGGTGGTAGAAGATCTCCCGCAGCCCCTCCGTCCGGAACGTCATCGCCAGCTCACCCACTTCGAGGTACTGCGTCGTGGGGCTGTCTTCAGTGATCAGATTCAGATCGCCCCCGTTCTGGCCGTCCGGCGCCAGCATGGCGGTCAGATACACCACGCTGCGAACCCGCTCCGGGACTCGCTCAGCCACCTGGGTCACTGTGAGCCCTCCCAGGCTGTGCCCCACCAACACGACGGGCTCCTCCTCAGCCTCGATCGCCGCCACCACCGTGGACACGTACAGTCCCAGATTGCACTTCTCCATCGGCGTCCGGTCCAGCCCATGCCCAGGCAGATCCGGCGCGATCGCCCGATGCCCCCGCGCCTCCAGCCCCGCAATCACCTTGTACCAGCACCAGGCTCCATGAAACGCCCCATGGACCAAAACGAACGTACTCATCGCTCCGACTCCTCTCGCGACTGGACCTCGCAGATAGTAGCGGGCTTTAGCTCGATATCGGCCCCGCCGGCAACGCCGCCGCCAGCGCCTCCCGCAACAGCGCATCCACGGCCGACACCGTCGCCTCCTCGATCGCGTCCCCAGCTCCCGCGGGCCGCACCTCCGCACGCATGGTGTCGACCGCTGCCTCCACCAGCTCAGGCCTGATGCGACGCCCGCGCAGAGCGGCCTCCGTCTGTCGCGCCCGCAGCGGCGAGGCCGACACCCCTCCAACTCCGATTCGCACAGCTCGCACCACGATTCGCTCTGCCCTCACCGCCCCCGTCACCGTCGTCAGAGCCAGCGCCACCCGCCTCCCTCCGACTCTCGCCTCTCGGTACACGGACCGCTCCCCCGCGTTCACCGCCAGCCGCACCCGCCCACCCGCCAGCGCCTCGTCCAGCCACCCGCCCCCCAGCGCATCGATTAAGGACTGCCAGGCGTCGTCCACCCACAGCTCGGTGTCCAGGCACACCAGGGTCGTCAGGAGGCCCGTATCTCTCTCGGCCAGACCCTCGCCAAGGGTGGCTCCCTCTGCCTGTGCCAGCGCCGCCGAGAACGCCACAGGCAATCCGGAATCAGCGCGAGCGGCGGGACTGGAGTCCAGCGACAGCGTCAGCCAATCCCCTGCTGAACTCTCAGCCTTGGCCAACAGTCACACGCCCGCGTACGACCGCAGTGCATCCGCAATCGCGCGTTCCACCAACGCGGGGCAGTGGTGTTTCGCCTTCGGCAGCCCCCCCAGCGCCTCCAGCAACTCTGCCTGCGACAACGCCCCTGCCGCCTTCACACTGCGCCCCTGCAGCAACTCCGTCGCCATCGAACTCGTCGCGATCGACGCCGGACACCCTTTCGTCTGGAACCGCGCCTGCACGATCGTGCCCCCCGCGATTCGCAGCATCAGCTTGATCGACATCGCCGGATTGCTCGCTCGCCCAACCGCGTTCGCCTCCGGCAGGTCGCCCGAGTTCCGCGGCGACCGGAAATGATCCAGCACCAGCGCGTTGTAGTCCAGCGCCTCGTTGTCGATGCTCTTGCCGGCGTCCGCCATAGCCCTATCTTTCGCCCTAGCCCCTGCTTTCGCCCGAGGCTGAAGTCTACGACGGCGCCTCGCCGCGCGTTCCCGGCGTGGCGACACCGGCCATCGCCAACACCACCCGCAGCAACACCGCCAGCGACCGCTCTCGCCCCTCCGGGGCGAAATACTCCGCCAGTGAGTGCTGGTTGTCCGACCGGCCGCCCCAGCTCAGCCCAATCGATGGCACACCCGCCGCCATGCCCGCGTTCGCGTCCGTCGACGAGGCGGTCATCCGGGCCGTGAGGTGCTCGGCGCGCAGCGCTCGCACCGCCGTTTGCACCAACGTCGATTCCACGGACGTCGCTCCCCGCGGCCGGCTCCCGATCGGTTCGATCACCACCCCCGCTTCGCCTGACGGTCGCAGCCCCAGCTCCGACTCGTGACCTGCCTGTACCGCCTCGCGCAGCAGCGCCTCCAGCCGGTCGATCTGATCTTCGTCCTCGGATCGGAGATCGACCTCCATCCGCGCCGACTCCGGGATCGCATTCACCGATCGCCCGGCATCAAGGATCCCCACGTTGAAGGTCGCGCGCGGTCCCTCCGCCAGCGTCCCGCTCGTGCCCAACTGCGCCGCCGCCACAGCCAGTGCTAGCGCCGGGTTATAGCGCCCGAAATGCCCCCAGGCGTGCCCGCCCGGCCCGAAAAACTCGACCGCGTAGCGCCGACTCCCCACGCCTCGATGCACGATCACCGTGGGGTCCGGATGATCGATGGTCACGAAACCGTCCAACGACGCCGCTTCATGTGTCGCGAAGAAGTGCCGCGCCCCCCGTAGATCGCCTCGCCCCTCCTCCCCCACGGTCGCCACGAACAACACATCCCGCTCTGTTGCCACCGTCGAGACCGCCATCGCCTGCGCCACCGCGATCAACGCCGCCAGCCCCGCCGCGTCGTCCGCGATGCCGGGTCCATGCAGCTCGTTCGCCGGCACGGTCACACCCTCCTGGTACGGACTTCGACTCCCCCCTCGCGCCACCGTCACGCTTTGCCCCGCCGGGAAGACCGTGTCGAGGTGCGCGCTCAGTGCCAGCGCCCGCCCGCCCACCGAACCCGCCCGCTGCCCGATCACGTTGCCCACCTCGTCGATCTCCACCGCGCACCCCGTCGACCGCAGCCATTGTGCCATCACCTCCGCTCGCTCACCCTCCGCGCCTGTCGGCGCCGCGATTTCGCTCAGCTCGATCTGTAGCTCCGTCGTCGCGGCGGCCGTTCCCGCCAAGTGCGCGAACGCCGCTGCCACGGTCGTCGGGATCGCCGGCTCCGCGGGCTTCGACTTCGGACTCATGAAAGGTCCATCCCCAGCGCCGCGAACACCGCCTGGTACTGCTGCCCGTTCGACGGGTTGTAGTACGGAATCGCCTCAACGATCGAGCCCGACGCATCCGTCACGAAGATCGCCCGCACGCTCCGCTTCGCCGCCTCATCCACCACCCCGAACGCGCGCGCCAGCGCCAACTCCTCGTCCGCCAGCAGCGGGAACGGGAACCCCTGCTCCTCCCGGAACGACGCCTGCGACGCCGCCCCGTCCGCGCTCACCCCCACGAACGCCGCTCCCAACTCATCGATCAGCTCGAAGTCATCGCGGAAGGCGCAGAGCTGCGCGGTGCACAACGGCGTCCGGTCCTCCGTGTAAAACGCCACGACCAGCGGCCGCCCTTCCCGTATCGCGTCCAGCGTCGTGCGGCCGTCCGGTCCGTCGAACTCCACTTCCGGCAGCGCACTGCCGGGCGCGAGAGGGCCACTCATCGCGTCTCCAGCCCGGGCGCGACAATCGCACCGCCTCGCCCGAACGCCATCACCTGAATTCGACCCAACCCCGCCGGGTCCGACAACGTCTCGCTCCCCCGCCGCCGTGACAGATACGTCTCCAGCTCCGCCGCTGCCCCCCCGCTGGGCAACTCCCCGCTCAGCACCCCGACCGCCGCGAGCCACTCCGCCTGCGACACCCGTGCGTACGGCGTCAGCCCGGCCTGTACCGCTGCCGCTTCAACCGCGTCCAGATCGACGTGACAGGTCAGATCCTGCTCCCCTACATGCCTGTAGGGGTCCTCACCCGGCGTATGCCGCCGAAACGTCATCAGCGTCCCCTCCCGCCGCCACGACGCGTACAGCCGCTCCCGCGCGTATCCATAGTCGAACAGCAGCAGCATCCCCTCCACGAGCGCTTCCGCCAGCTCCCCCACGATCGCCGCTGCCTGCAGACC
>JAPUIR010000308.1 GCA_027296805.1 Chloroflexota bacterium
GCTGGCGAGCCGGGCGTCTCCCATCTGCCGCTGCGACGCCGCGCTTCGTAGCTGCGGGGGTCAGCGGGATTCCAGAGATAGCCAACGGCGGGCGTCGTCACGCCCGCGTCGCCGTCTCCTCCGCGCAGCCATCTCGGTCGCATCCCGTCACCATCCTGCAAGCGATATGCCTCAGGGTATCGGCCTCGGACTCGGGCGGCACATCAGGCGGGGTGGTGGACTGGGAGTGCGCTGGGGATCGGGAAGCGGAGGCGAACGACGCGACGACGAGGAGCAGCGAGGGATGCGCGCGCTAGCTCGTTCGCGCCCGAAGGACATTCCCGTGATCCACAGGCGGCTCGCCCCGGTTCTGCTCGTCGTGGTCGGCGTCGCGTGGGCCTGTGGTGCCGGAGATGAGGCGGCGCTGCTGGCCTGGGACGAGGTCACTGCGTCCATCACGCTGCGTCTCAGGGGGCGATGGTGACGATCGTGCCCTCCTGGACCTCCCAGATCTCCGGGGCTGGGTCGATGTCGCCGTTCGCGTCCCAGTCGACGGAGGAGGCGGCGCCCTCGTAGTTGACAGTCTCACCTGCCCGGATGCGCGCGAGGCCGTCGGCGATGCCGGCGGCACCGGCGACGACGACGGTGCCGGGCGGGCCGGCCACCGCACGCAACGCATCGCGAATCGCGATCCCGTCGGTCGCATCGGCACGCTCCGCCGCAAAGGCGAGCGCGATCACGGCGTCGTAGGATTCGCGGGAGAACACTCCTGGCTCTTCGCCAAAGGCGGCCACGTAGGCCGCGTCGAACGCCGCCTGGGAGGGCCCGGCGGGTGACGACACGCCACGCGCACCATTGAGGGCGGGGTCGGCGAGGTCGGCGAACAGGCTGTCATCGCGCAGTTCGGCATCGAAGAAGAAGCGTGTGAACTGCCCCAGGGCCAGCGCGTCGGGTAGGAACACGCGGGCGTCATCCGGCGTGCCGATGGCGACGAACGCCACCGCCCCGCCGGCCGCCACTTCGGCGATCTCCGCGGCGTAGCTCGCGCCCCCCGGCGTGTAGGCGACCCGGGTCACCGTGCCATCGAAGTTGTCCTGCAAGGCATCCGCGATCGGGCTGGACGACTCGTCATAGAAGATGGCCACCTGCTCCACGCCAGCCGTGTTCAGGAGGTAGGCCAAATACACTGCATTGGCGGGGACGGTGCGGAACAGCAGGTCAGCCCCGTCGAGATCCGTGAGATCAGAAGCGGTCCCGGCGGGCGTGATGAGGGGGAGCCCCTCAGGCTCCGCCACCGCAGCGAAGACCTCGCGCACGTGTCCGGAGCGCAACGGGCCGATCAACGCGCTCACGGGACCGGCGTCAACGATCGCACGCGTCGCCCCCACGGGGTCCCCCGCGCCCAGATCCGCCAGCACGAGGACCATGTCGCTTCCGTTCACGCCCCCTGCGGCGTTGACATGATCGCGTGCCAACTCGGCGCCGCGTTGGACACCGATGACAAGCTCCGCGAGCGGTCCAGTGATCTCCGTGAGGAGGGCGACTTGCAGCCGGGCGCCGACCTCTTCCGCGCCTGGATCGAATGCCCCGAAAGGCCAGTTCACGGAGCTGGCGACCCGGACGAGCAGAGCGTCGAACTGGTTCAGCGTTTGCAGGCTATTGAGAGAGGGCGGCAAGAGCGGGTTGAAGACATCCCAGCCCTTGGTCTCATTGTTGAACCGGAAGACGGCGCTGATGGCGTCGGGCGTAGCGAGGGCCGCGAGAGCATCCGTTACCGGAACAGGACCGACCCCGAGGAAGGCGAGGGCGGAGAAAGCCGGATCGACATCCCACGTCCCGGCGGCGTAGCTCTGCGGCGGAGCGACGTACGTCGTCGGGCGATTCAGACGCAGGAGCAGCGGCGTGTTCTGGTTCACCTGTTGAACAGACTGCAGCGGCCCCGGCAAGCCGCGTATCCAGGACTCCCACCGCTGGGTCGGCGTACTCCAGCGGAAGATCGCCTCGATGGCCGTGGGCTCCACGAAGAGCCCGAGAAACTCGTCGACCGAGGCATCCGGGCCACTGTGCGTCAAACCCTGGAAGCCATCCCCCAAGGCGACGGCGCGCGTGGGCAGTTGGGCGTCCAATGATTGGTCGTGGGGGAGCAGCAGCACGAGGCCGAACAGCGAGAGGCCGGCAAGCCAGAGGAACGGGCGCCGCAAACTCACTAGACCCTCCCCATCTCGTTCAGTTCGAAGGATTCGCCCATCCATAAACGATCATGCGCGACTCGGCAAGCCTGTAGATCAGCATGGTGGGCTAGGGGCGCGGCCTTGCCCTTCCGTTTCGCTCGCCCGCCTGCGCCCATTAGTCAGCAAGCAAGACGCTGTTCCGTCCGCTTACGCCGTCGTTTGGGCCGCGACGGCGCTCGAACCGTCGGCCTGCCTGTTCAGCGACGCGGCCCTCCACGATGGCTCGATCGTGCTGTGGGGGTCCACGGGGATCCGTTCGTGGCGGCCCGCACCCGCATTACGATCGCAGGCGGTCCAGATCGAAATCGTCCGGCACTGGGATTACGACTGACTGGCGAGCGCCGCCGACGTCGCGGGTCACGTGGCCACGCCCCGTGAGGTCCTCCGCGAAGATGATCGTCCCTGGCCCAAAGCGGCGCGTCGTCGCCCCCGCCTCGATCTCCACTTCACCGTCGAGATTGATGATGAACTGGCGCCGCGGCGCGAGGTGACGCGCCGGCTCGTAGTCCGTGGGCGTCGTACGGAGGAACAGGCTCTCGACCGGGAGCTGCCGGGAGAGCGCACCGGCGCCGGCCTCTTGCAGCGATACTTCGATGTCCTCGAAGTGGGACTCCCCGTCGGAGCCGCTATAGAGTCGGGTGACCTGCATGGAGTT
>JAPUIR010000309.1 GCA_027296805.1 Chloroflexota bacterium
GAGTCCGACGCCAGCATCACGACCACCCCAGCCACGTCCCCACTCTCGACCAGGGCCTTGGCCGGCAGCATCCGGGCCAGCGCTTGCGCCGTTTCTGGATCGTCGCCCACGCCCACCTGGTCCCGGTAGAACCCCACCTGCACGCTGTTCACCGCGATGCCTTCCCGCGCCCACTCCTGCGAAAGCGTCCGCGACAACGACTCCACTCCGCCTTTCGCGGCCGCATACGCCGCCATGTTGGCCACGCCTCGCTCCGCCGGCACGGTGACAATGTTGATGATCCTGCCGTAGCCCTCTCGCATCATCAGCCGCCCCGCGGCTTGGCACGTCAGCGCAACCGAGCTCAGGTTGGCCGACAGCGTCGCGTCCCACTCTTCCAGCGCCGTCTCGTGGAATGGCTTCGCGAACACCAGATCCTGCGCGTTGACCAGCACGTCGATCCGGCCCCACTCGTCGTCGATGCGCTGAATCGACGCCTCCACCGACATCGGATCCCGCGCGTTCATCTCGAGGGCGATGTTGCGCCGGTTCAGCGACCAGATCTGGTTCGCCACCGAATGCACCTGCACCACCTCGGCCGAGTGTGCGCTCAGCCCAGCCACCGCCACGTCCGCGCCCGCCTCCGCCAGCGCCGCCGCGATCGTGCGTCCCAGCGGTTGCGCCGCCCCCACCACGAGCGCCGTGCGGCCCTCCAGGCTGAAGGGCACGGCGGGCGGCTCTGGGTCCGGGCTGCGATCGCTCATTCCATCGACTCCGGCGAGAGCGCGATCTTGGGCGCCCACCCTGTCGGCCCGATCCCTCCCGCCAAGCCGCCCCCATCTTGCGCGATCGTCTCGCCGTTGATCCCGTCCGACGCCGCCGAAGCGAAGAACACTGCCAATGGCCCCATCTCCCACGCCCGTCCCACGCGGCCCACTGGGATGTACTTCCCACCCCGCCAGCGCTCCTCCGCCTCCGGCGTGTGCGGAAAGATCCCCGGCGCGATGCAGTTCACCTGAATGTTGTGCTCCCCGTAGGTCACCGCGAGCGAGCGCGTCAGATTCACGACGCCCGCCTTCGCCGCCACATACATGTAGTTGTCTCGCCCGCCACGCAGACCGAAGCCTGAGGCAATGTTGATGATCTTGCCGCCCCCTGCCGTGAGCATGGGCGGGATCACCGCCCGCGCACAGTAGAACTGCGACGACAAGTTCACGTCGATCCCCACCCGCCATTCGTGGTCGTCCAACTCGGGCAGCGTCTTGTCCATCCCGGGCGTCCCGCCGCCCGCGTTGTTGACCAGCACATCCACCTTGCCGAACTCATCCAGCGTCGCCCGCACCAGCGCCTTCACGGCGTCCCCGGCGGCGACGTCCGTCGCAACCGCGATCGACCGCCGCCCCTTGTCCCGCACCAGCGACGCCGTCTCTTCGATTTGGTCGACGCTGCGCGCCGCGCAGACCACATCCGCCCCCGCGTCCGCGAACGAAAGCGCCATTGCACGCCCCAGCCCACGACCCGCACCCGTCAGCAGCACGACCCGATCATCCAGCCGAAAGCCGTCCAGCACAGCCATCGTCGAATCCGCGCCCCTTCTTCAGGACCGCTACGCCTTCACGGCTTTGGCGCGCTCCTCTTGCTCCGTGCGGCGGGCCTTGTAGTCCGTCGTCGCCCGGCCGTCGCCGAACTTGGTGTCGCGCCACTCCAGGGCGGCCTTCAAGCCCTTGTCGCGCGACAATTTGCCGAACTCCCGCACCGACGGCGCCAAGTGCGCCCGCGCGTCGTTCTCCGAGGCCAGCCGTTGCAGCGTGCGCGCGCCCATCATCTCCAGGCCCAGGTTCACGATCCGCTTCTGCGCCGACAGCAGCTCGCTGTCGATCATCGCCAGCCTGTCCGCCAGCTCTTCCACGGCGTCGTTCAGGTCCTCGTACGGCACCGACTGCAGCACCAGCCCGATCTTGGCCGCCTCGGCGCCCGTGATGCTGTCTCCCGTCAGCAGCAGCCGCTTCGCCCACTGCGGGCCCACGTGGTACAGCCACATGTGCGCGGGCGGCGACCCCATCGCGCGCGTCGGCGGGAAGCCGATCACCGTGTCGTCCGCGGCGATGATCATGTCGCACAGAAGCACCAGATCCGTGCCACCCGCCAGGCAATAGCCGTGGATCTTGCCGATCACCGGCTTGTGCATATCGAAGATCGCCATCCGCAGCCGCTGCGCCTGTTCCATGCGCCAGGTGTCGTCGTCGAAGCTGACACTCGTGCGATACACCTCGGCGTACTTCTCGTCCCGGTCCGCTGGCGCCGGGGTCAGGTCGTAGCCCGCGCAGAACGCGCGCCCCTCCCCTTGCAGAACCACGCAGTGCACCCGGGTGTCGTTATCGGCCTCCCACATCGCGTGCCCCAGCTCGCGTTGCAGCGCCTGCGAGAGCGCATTCAGCTTCTCCGGGCGGTTCAGCGTCACGTACGCCTTGCCGTCCCGGATCTCGTACTTGATGTTGTCGTAGTCCATCGGAGGCATCGGTCGTCCCTTCCGTCGCGCGGTGCGGTTATTCCTGCGGCTCGGGCGGCGGCGCATCCAGTGCAGCCGTCACGGCGTGAGCAAACGACAAGGCTTCAGCGAACGACAGTCTAGCGCCCGCCTGTTCCGCGTCGAGTGACTGGTATCCCCCGTAAATCGCGTGCCCGGCGTGCTGCCAGAACGACCCCGCCACGGCGTAACCCGCCTCCCGCAGCCACGTCAGTTGGTCCGACAGCGGGGAGGGGATGTCCACCGGATCCGGGCTGCGGTAGCAATTCCACTCTTCGTCCAGGAACGCTTGATAGGCCTCCCGGCCACCCGTCTGCGCGTGCGACTGGCGCTCCGCGATCTGATCGTAGACATCGGCGAACAGCGACGCCGCTACCGCGTTGGGCGGCTCCACAACATCCGCCACCAGGAACACCGACCGCTCCCCGGTGCGCGTGGCCGCCTCTCGGAAGAGCGCCTGTTTGCCGGGTCCGTCCAAGTGGTGGATCGAGAGCGAGGCCCAGACGACGTCCGCCCCATCCAGCTCACCCAGCCAGTCGGGCGACGCGAGATCGAACGCTGCCACCCGCGCCCGCTCGCCGAACTCCTCCACGTGCTGCCGCGTCTCCTCCAGCATCGACGGGGAGCCGTCCAGCGCGGTCAACGTCGCGTTGGGATAGGCCCGCAGCAACGCCTCCGCCAACAGCCCCTGCCCGCTGCCCAGCTCCACGACGTGGAAACGCTCGTCGCGGCCGAACGGCAGCAGCACCAGCAGCGTCGCGATCTGCTCCTCCCGGTCGGGCACCGCGATCGACGCCAACTGGCGGTAGAGCGCCGAGTCCTCTTCGCTCCACGACTCTTGCGCGTCCGCCATGGCGCCCTCCTAGAGATGCTTCATCGCGCCGCCATCCACGGCGACGCTCTGCCCGTTCACGTAACCGCTGGCCGCCGAAGCCAGATACACCGCCAGCAACGCGATGTCCTCCGCCTGCCCGAAGCGTCGCATAGGGATGTAGCGCTGGAGGACGTTTGCGTTGACGTCATCCGGTCCCCGGCCCGGCGTGTCCTCCATCCAGCCCGCCACGATCGCGTTCGTCGTCACCCCACGCGCACCCAACTCCTGCGACAGCGCCCGCACCAGTCCCAGCACCCCCGCCTGCGCCGCCGCGAACGCACTCAGATTGGGCAGCCCTCGCTCCGCCAGCCCCGAGAGCACCACCAGCAGGCGCCCGTCGGCGGTCTTGTCGGCCAACTCCCGGGAGGCGCTGCGAAACACGTTGTAGGTGGCAGTCAGGTTGCCTTCGATCACGGCGGCGAGATCCGCCTCTGACGTCTTGCGGATCGACTGCGCCAGATACGCCGACGGCACCACGACCGCGATGTCCAAGCCGCCTAGATCCTTCCGCAGCTTCTTCGTCGCTACCTGCACGTTGGTCGCGTTGCCCAGGTCGACCGCCTCCACGGGCCCGCCTGCCGCCGCCTTCTTCAGCGCGAACAGCGCGTCCCCCTGCGTCGTCGCGCTGGTCATCCCCACGGAGCCTCCCGCCTCCCGGAACGCTTCCGCGATCGTGCGGCCCAGCGTCGACTCCCCCCCGTACACGATCGCCCGCCGCCCCGTCAGATCGAAGCCGCGCAACTTGCCTGAAGTCGTGGGCGGCGGCGCCAGCGGATTTCGAGCGGGCTCGTCACGTCCAGCCATATCAGTCTCCGATTCCGCCCACCCCTGCGGTCACGTCCCACCGGCTCGGCGCGTAACCACCCGCCAGACCGCCCCCATCGATTATGAATGCCTCCCCCGTCAGATAGCTCGATGCGTCCGAGGCCAGGTAGACCGCTAGCGGACCCAGCTCCCAGGCCTCCCCCACCCGACCGGCCGGAATGAACCGCCCCCGGCCCCGCGTCGCCGCGATCTCGTCGGCCTCGCTGAGCATCTTCTGCAGCACGAACCCCGGCACGATGCAATTGACCCGGATGTTGTCCCGTGCGACCTGGTTCGCGACCGACATCGTCAACGTGACGACGCCCGCCTTCGCCGAGCCGTACACGATCAGCCGTGGATCGCCTCGCATCCCCGTACCCGACGCGACGTTGATCAGCACCCCACCTCCTTGTTCCCGGAAATGGGGAATGATCGCCCGCGCGCTGAAGAACGCGCTCGACAGGTTGATGTCGACAGTGTCGTACCAGTCCGCATTCGAGATCTCGGTCACGTCCTTGAGCGACGCCGCCCCGCCCGCGCCCGCGTTCGCGATGAACACGTCCACTCGCCCCCACTCAGCGATCGCCTGCGCCACGAGCGCATCCACCTCCTCTGACTTCGCTACATCCGTCGTGATCGCGAGTGCCTGCCGGCCTCGCTCGCGCACCTCATCCGCCGTCGCCTCGATCTGCTCTTGGGTCCGCGCCGCACAGGCGATGTCGGCCCCGGCGTCGGCCAGCGCCAACGCCATCTGCTTACCGAGCCCGCGTCCCGCCCCCGTGATGATCACGTGCTTGCCCGTCATCGAGAGCTTCTCGAGCATCGCCGCTCCGTTCCCCCGGCCGCTCCATGGACCAGCCACTGGCCGAACCACTCGAAGGACCGAATCGTAGCGGACCCTCCTCTCGCCGTTACCCCTTTGTGTCAGACGAGGGCGCTAGGCTGGGATGGAACTCTGCGGTGGGGTTGATCGTCAGAACCTGCGATGCGCCCACGCCGATCTCTCCTCCTCAGCTTGTTGATCACCGCACTCATGGCGGTCGGCTGCGCGTCGGCCTCTCCGACAGAGCCCCCGCCTCTCGACCTCGCTCCCCAGACCGCCACCCCGGACCCAGCTCCTGACGCAGCGGCGCCTCCCGCTGACCCCGAACCGCCCGACGAGGCCGCACCGCCAACCACGGCCTCACCCAGGGACGAGCGCTTGGGCGCGGAGCTTGCGCCATCCACGCCGAGCCGTGAGGTCGCGCCACCCGGCACCGCCGCTGCCACCCTCGACACCTTCCTTCGGCTGCGCTTCCCCGACTACGACGCCTTTTCCAGCTTCGAAGTCATCGCCCCGGCGGGCAGCGCGCGCTTCGTCGCCGCCTACAGCACCGGACCTGCCCCGTTCCCCCGGCGCCATCTGTTCGGGCTCTATCTGGTGGAGGACGACTTCATCCGCGAGCTGGCCACCATCGACGTCGAGTCCGCCGAACTCCTCGTCAGCGGCCAGGCCCGCCAGGTCGTCGCTCGCCTGAGCGGTAGGCCCATCGACACCTGGGGTCCGGACCTCTGGTTCGCGGTCGACGGCAGCGTCGGGACGCACGGCAGCTCGTTCGAGCTGTTGCGCTGGGACGGCGATCGACTGACCTCCGAGCTGCAGTGGTTCTCCGCCATCCCCGGCGCGGCCGGCGAACTCCTCGACCTCGACGGCGATGCCGTCCCAGAGATCGTCCTGGACGACACCAACCCCTTCATCTTCTGCTACGTCTGTGGCGTGCAGGAGCCGGGTTTCCAACTTCAGCGCTGGAACGGCGTCGCAGTCGTCCCGGTGGAGCTCGCCCCCTTTCCGCTGGAGGCGTCAGACGAGAGCCGGCAGGCACTGGACTTCGCGATCGCCCTGGTCGAGGCGGATCTTTGGCGCGATGCGGTCACCGCGATCGAGATCGTGGAGCGGCTGGAGCCGGACAACGACGAACTGAAGTGGCAGGCAATCCTCATCCGCAGGAACGCCGAGACCCGGCTGCGTGAGGCCGCTCAGGCCCCCGACACCGCCTATCCCCTCCTCGCCGCCGTCTTCGCCGGCGAGCACGCCACTGCGGTCGACTACCTCGCCACCTTCGATCCTTTTGACCTCGTCGATCTCCACGGCCCGCTCACGGCGGGCACCACCGCCGAGGGCTGGGAGACGGTGGTCGCTGAAACCCTGGTCGACTACGCCGACAGAGCACTCACCGTCCGCCCCGACCTCGCCCCCGCCCTCTTCCTGCGCGGCCTCGGTCGCTTCTGGCTCGACCCGGCCCAGGCTGACCTCGCCATCACGGACGTCAACGCCGCCGCCGCCCTCGACCCCGACCAGCCCCTCTACGAGGCCTTCGCCAACCTCCTCACGCCCTAGCCCGAACGCCGCGATCCTCGTTTCGATATGCTCGCCGGCGCTGCGGTCGCTATCATGCCGCAGCCCCCTGAGGGTCAGATGTTCACCGAGGGCCAAACGCCGTTCTGCGGCTGGCCCCCACCACACCCGCGCCACGCGCGCCTTCTGGAGTGCCCCACCAATGTCCAAACGACTCACCGTCCTCTTCACCGCCAACGCCGGCCAAGAGGACGAGTTCAAGGCTGCCGCTCAGGCCGGCATCGCCCGTGTCAAAGCGGAAGACGAGGGCTGCGAGATGTACGACCTCTTCCAGAGCGTCGACGAGCCCACCCGCTTCGTCCTCGTCGAAAGCTGGAGCACAGCCGAGACCCTCGAAGCCCACGGCAGCTCCGACGCCATCAAAGCGATGGGAGCGATCGGCCCCCACATGGACGGCCGCCCTACCCTGTACCGCTACGAGGACGACGACTAGCTCAGCCACCAGCGCAGCGAAGGGACAACAGCCATGGCCGACAAGAGTGGAGCGGAGCTCCTCGCCAAGCAGATCCGCGACGAAGGCGTCGAGGACATGTTCTACATCATGGGCGGACCGATCATCCAAGCCGCCGGCTACTGCGCCGAGTACGGCGTCCGTACGATCGATTGCCGCCATGAGCAAGGCGCAGCCATGGCCGCTCACGGCTATGCCCGCGTGAAGCGCGCTCCCGGCGTCTGCATGGCCGCCTCCGGGCCCGCGACCACCAACCTGCTGACCGGCATCGCCAACGCTTACTTGGACTGCGTGCCCATGGTCGCCTTGGGCGGCGCCGCCGGCTTCCCCACCTTCGACACCGACGCTTTCCAGGAGTACGACCAGCTCTCGATGGCCCAGCCCGTCACCCGCTGGGCCGCCCGCGTCACCTCGCAGGATCGTATGCCCGAGTACTTCAACATGGCCTATCGCAAGTCCCAGGCGGGCAAGCCCGGCCCCACCTACCTCGACCTCCCCGGCGACGCCCTCTATCGCAAGGCCGACGACGAACAGGTCTACTTCCCCCGCGGCGGAGACGAGCGGCCCCGGCCCCAGGGCGCGCAGGACGACATCAAACGCGCCATCGAACTGCTCGCGCAAGCTGAGCGCCCCATCGTCCTCACCGGCAGCGGCATCTTCTGGTCCGACGCCGCCGCCGAGCTGCGCGAATTCATCGACACCGCCCGCATCCCCTTCTACACCACCCCCCAGGGCCGCGGCGTAGTCCCCGAAGACCACGAACTCTGCTTTCTGGGCGCGCGCAGCAAAGCCTGGAACGAGGCCGACGTCGCCCTCGTCGTCGGCACACGCCTCAACTTCATCGTCGGCAACGGCCACCCCCCGCGCTGGGCGCCCGACGTCAAGGTCATCCGCATCGACATCGACGGCACCGAGATCGGCCAGAAC
>JAPUIR010000031.1 GCA_027296805.1 Chloroflexota bacterium
TGTGCGGGCCCGTCGCCCCGTAGCCCGACATGCTGACCATGATCAGACGGGGGTTGATCTGGCGCAGGTCGTCCCAGCCCAGGCCCAGGTTGGGCATGACGCGGGCGCTGTTGTTCTCGATCAGGACGTCCGCGCCACGAATCAGATCCTCGAAGATCTCCTTGCCTCGCGGATCGGAGAGATCGATCACGACGTCGCGCTTGTTGCGGTTGAGCAGGTTGAAGTACATGGCGCGGTTGTAGCCCTGGCGCTGGAGGTCAAGTTCGGGACCGGGCCAGAACAAGGCGCGCGTGGCCGGGCGGGCGGCCCATTCCACCTTAACGACGTCGGCGCCCAGGTCGGCCAGGTGTCGCCCCGCGACAGGCCCCGCCCAGTTCGCCGTCACCTCCACGACTTTGATCCCCCGCAGCGGCGCGTCGGGCTGCGGGGGAGAGGGTGGGGACGCGGGCGCGGGGATCGAACTGAACTCCTCAATCAACGAGGCGGTGTGCGCTCCGAGGGCGGGCGCGCTGCCCCTTCGCTCCGCTGGCGTCCCGCTCAGTTGGTAGGGCTGGCCCGGGAAGCGGAAGGCGCCACCGTCCGCGGCGTTGGGCCAGGCCTCGTCGCCCGACTCCCAGTAGCCGCGCTCCGCGATGTGGTCGTCGGCGTAGAGGGCAGCCGCGTCAAAGACGGGCGTGCAGGCCACGCGCAGTTGCTGCGCCTTCTCGGTGATCTCGAGCGCCGACTTATCGGCCGCCCACTCGGCGAACATCTCCTGGAGCTGGGGAACGCGCTCCGACCACTGGGTCAGGTCGAGCGCGATCTCCTCGGTCATCAGCTCCGGTTTGTCGATCAGCAGGAAGAAGTTGGCGTTGGGCGCCATGGTCATGGGGAAGATCCAACCGTCGGCGCAGGCCACGAGATCGTGGGTGCCGCGGTCCATGAGCTGGCCCGACGCCGCCCATGACGAGATCAGCCAGGCATGCGCCGAAAGCGCCGCCTCCAGATCGGTCACCTCGATCTGCTGGCCCCAGCCCGTTTGGCGTCGTTCGAAAAGCGCCACCAGCGCCGCGTAGGCGGCGTGGCAGCCGGCGTGCAGCTCCGCCTGGCTGCCCGGCAGCATCAGCGGCGCGCGTGACTTCTCGCCTGTGAAGTACATGTAGCCGCCCATGGCCCAGGTGGCGATGTCGGAGCCGCGCCAGCCCGCGTAGGGACCGCTGCGCCCGAAGGGCGAGCAATCCACCTCGACCAGGTGCTCCGGAGCGACCGGCGGCAACGCCCCTTCGAAGGGATGGGTGCCGTCCAGCAGAAGAATGTCGGCGGCCTGGATCAGGCCGCGCAGAATGTCGATCGCTTCCTCGCCGTCGCCCGGCGCAAGCGACTCCTTGCCCCCCGAAAGGTGCGCCCAGATCGCGCCGTAGGGCTTGTCTTCGTGCAACGGTGGGCGTTGTCGCAGCGGGCTGCCGTCGGGCGACTCCACCAGCACGACGCGCGCGCCGAGGTCGGCGAGGAGTTTGGAGGCATATGCGCCGCTGACACCGCTCGTCAGATCGACGACCAGCACGCCTGCAAGGGCCGATTCCGGCATTCAGCACCTCCCGGGTCGGGCAACCCATCTGGGGCGGAAGTCTACGTCCCGCGCCGCCGCGGGGACAATGCGGACTCCGTGACGAGGCGAGGGCTAGGCGTCGAAGCGATTGATGAGCGTGATGACGCCCGGACGTCCGGGTTCGATCCGCTTCACCGCGATCGCCACTCGGTTGTCGCGGTCGAGTGCGTCCCAATAGGTGGAGAGCACCGACTCCGCGTCGCCCGCGCAGGGCAGCCAGATCGGATCGCCGCGGAAGGGGGGCAACGGCGCGCCGTCTCCCTCGTAGGTGTTGATTCCATAGCCCAGGCCGGGTCCGGGCAGAGCGGGCGCGATCATGACGCGATCGGTGACTTGGGGGTCGCCGTCGTTGGCGCGCAAGATGCTCAACGCGATCGTCGGATTCCCGGCGCGACAATCGAGCAGTCCGCTGATGCGGGGCGTGTAGTTGGGAGCGTCGGGCTCCCGCTCGCGCGTCGCGAGCGCGGCGGTGAAATCACCACCCACGGCGAGCGCATCGACGATCGTGTCCGTCTGGTCGCCGTTGCTCACGACGTACAAGCCGTCGATCTCCGCCATCGCGCGGTAAATGATCAGAGACGGATCCTCGAGCTTGGCCGCATCAACGGCTTCCGTGCGCAAGGTCGCTCCCTCGCTCACGAAACGGCGGTTCCGGCTCTGCTCGCTGCGGCCCATGATCCAGTAGATCTGCAGCCACTCCCCGGCCGAGCCTTGTCCGATCACCAGCCCGCGGCCGGGATACGGGTTCGACGCGATCCGCGCCCGGAAGTTCGCTTGCGCTCGTTGCGCGCTGTACACGATCAGTGCCGAAACAGCCGCAGGCCGGAGAACGCCATCGTCATGCCGTACTCGTTCGCAGCCTCCGCTACGCCCTCATCGGCGATCGAACCGCCGGGCTGGAGCACGTAGCACACGGCACTCGCCTGCGCGCGATCGATGTTGTCGCGGAAGGGGATGAACGCGTCGTGGCTGAGCGAGTTGTCGTAGCGGGCGATCCAGTCGCGGCGCTCCTCAGCCGAGAGCGGCTCCAGCGGCGAATCCATCTGCGCTGCCAGGTGGACGCGCTCCGGCTCCGACAGCTCGGCGTACGCGATGACCTGCTCCCGCGCCGTGAATCGATCGGGGCGTCGCAGCTCCTTCTTGAAGGGCAGATCGAGCATGCGGGGATGCTGTTGCAGCATCCAGCGGTCGGCCTTGGCGCAGGCGAGACGGGTGCAGTGGATGCGCGACTGTTGGCCCGCGCCCAACCCGATCACCTGGCCGTCCGCCGCGACACAGACGGAGTTCGACTGGGTGTAGCGCAGCGCGATCGTGGCGATCAGCAGGTCGCGCTGGGCGTCGGCGGGGAACGTCGTCTCGGAGGTCACCACGTTCGTGAGCAAATCCGTGGTGATCGGCGCATGGTCCGCGGGCTGCTCCAGTTCGACGCCGAACAGCTCACGACGTTCGGTTGCCGGCGGCACGTAGTCGGGGTCGGCCTCGATCACCAGGTACTTGCCGCCCTTCTTGGCGCTCAGGACCGCGAGCGCCTCGTCGTCGTAGCCGGGGGCGATAATACCGTCCGAGACCTCGCGCTTGAGCACCGCCGCCAGTGAGGCATCGACCCGATCGCTGACGGCCGCGATGTCGCCGTAGGCGGAGACGAGGTCACCCCCGCGCGCGCGGACGTAGGCGCAGGCAACGGGGGAAAGCTCGCCCGCGTCGACCTGATAGGCGCGCGCCAGCCCATCCTCGATCGGCAAGCCGACCGCGGCCCCGGCGGGGCTCACGTGCTTGAACGACGCCCCAGCCGGCAACCCCAGTACAGCCCGCAACTCGCGCACCAACTGCCAGGAGGAGAGCGCGTCGAGCAGGTTGATGTAGCCGGGCGCGCCATTGCGCACGGCGATGGGAGAGTCGTCCCCCGCCAGCAATGCGCGTGCGGGTTGCTGATGCGGATTCAGCCCGTAGCGCAGCGCCAGCTCGTTCGTCATGTCTTGTCAGCCCAGCAGATCGGCCAGCGCCCCCTCCAGCGACGGGAACTCGAACTCGAACCCCGCCTCTTGCGCGCGCTCGGGGATGACGCGGTTGCTGGTCGTCATCAGCGCTGCCCCCTCGCCCAGCAGAGGCTTGAAGATCGCGGGCGGGATCGGCAGGATCGCGGGTCGGTGGAGCTGTCGTCCCAGGGCTTTCGCGACCTCTTTGGAGGTCCGTGGCTCCGGCGCCGACGCGTTATAGACGCCCTCCACGGCGTTGTTCTCGGTCGCCCAAAGCAGCATGCGCACCAGATCGTGCTCGTGAATCCAGGGGATGTACTGGCGGCCGCTACCGATCGGACCGCCCAGACCCAGCTTGAAAGGCAAGAGCTGTCGCTTGAGGAAGCCGCCGTCGTTGGAGAGCGCCAATCCGATGCGGAGAATTACCGTGCGCACACCGGAGTCTTGGACCGACGTCTCCCAGTCGCGGCACAGGTCCGCCAGAAACCCCTCGCCGTCCGACGACTCCTCGGTCAGGACTTCGTCCCCGCGGTCGCCGTAGATGCCCACCGCTGAGGCGCTGACAAACACACTCGGTTTCTCCGCCGCGCCCTGAATCGCCTCAACGATGCGCTGCCCCGTCTTGGTCCGGCTCGTACGCAGCTCTCGCTTGCGCGCCTCCGACCAGCGCTTGTCAGCGATCCCGGCCCCGGCCAGATGGAAGACCGCCTGCGCCGACGAAACCGCGTCGGCCAAGCCATCCCAGGGCACCCAGGTGATGCCGTCGCCCGTCGGTCCCAGCGGCGTGCGCGAGACTCCCGTGATCGACGCGCCGCGCGAGCGCAACTCCCGTGCAAGGGCCTGGCCGATCAGGCCGCTCGCCCCGGTAACAACGAAATGCATCCCGCGTCCCTCTCCCATTCGCCGTTGCAGACGGCGACGACGGATGCAGCGTAATCGATCGGCGTAGAAGTGTTCGCGGCGGGTTACGCGCTGGGAGCGGGCTCGTCGTCCGCTTCGCTCGCTGCGGGCTCGTCCGGCTCGTCGTCGTCTACGTACGAGCTGGGCGGCGGGAGATCGATCACATCGTCCGATTCCGCCGAGGCGGTCGGCTCCTCCGCGCTCGTTTCTTCTGGGCGTTCGAAGCCCGGCAACCCCGGCTCCGGCGCATCGTCGGAATCCAGACCGAGCGCCTTGCTGATCTGTTCGGCCGTCGCCTGGTCCATCCCGCCGAGGTCCCGCAGCTGGCGGGCAAGGTCGTCGAGCTGATCCTGGGTGACGCCCATCGCGGCCATCGTCTCGCGCACCAGGCGTCGCACCTCGTCCATGTCCTGACGGATCAGGGCGTCTGCCAGCTCAAGCTGCGTCTCGACCGCGCGGAATCCCATCCGACGCTCGGATTCCTCCTTCTTGAGCAGGGTGGAAACCAGACGCGTGAAGAGGGTGGTGGTGCGCGCGATGCGCACGCGATCTTCGGGGTGCGGCGGGAACTCCCCCGTGACCGCTACCTCAACCTCGGTGGCCTTGTCAGTGGCGACGTACTGTTCGCGAGCCATGTCCTCACCGCCGCCTCTACACGGATGCGTCCAGTTTCATCCTATACCGAGCGTCTAGCACCCAGCCTTGATGGACGTATGCTCCAGCCATGACCGACGACGTCCCGCGGCCCCCGTTCAAGGCCTACGAAGACATGGCCTTCTTGCAAAGCCCAGATGCGCGCCTCCTGCGCGTGCTGGCGGAGCTGATGGAGCCCAGCTACCGGCTTGAGCGTGAGGGTATCGAGGACACGATCGTCTTTTTCGGCTCCGCGCGCGTGTCCGACGCCGACGACACGCTGCTGCCGGGCTCCTACGACGCCGCCCGCGACCTCGCCAAGCGCCTCACGGAGTGGAGCCACGAGCGACCGGGCTCACGCGAGTTCGTCGTCTGTAGCGGCGGCGGCCCCGGGATCATGGAAGCCGCCAACCGTGGGGCGCAGGACGCGGGCGGCAAGAGCATCGGCCTGGGCATCGCGATCCCCCACGAGCAGTCCACCAACGAGTATGTGACGCCCGACCTCGCCTTCCTCTTCCACTACTTCTTCCTGCGCAAGTTCTGGTTCGTCTACAACGCCAAGGCGCTCGTCTTCTTCCCCGGGGGCTTCGGCACCATCGACGAGCTGATGGAGGTCCTGACCCTGGTCCAGACCGAGAAGGTGCGCAAGCCGATGGGCATCGTGCTCTACGGCTCGGAGTTTTGGCACTCGGTGCTGGACTTCGACGCCATGGTCGAGCACGGGGTGATCTCGCCCGAGGACCGCGACATCTTCGTCTACAGCGACGACGTGGACGACGC
>JAPUIR010000310.1 GCA_027296805.1 Chloroflexota bacterium
TCACCCGTCGCGCCCGCTTAGCCGCCCATCATGCCCGAGCCGTCGAGGCCGGGGGCGAGTTCCGGGACCCAGATCACAGCGACGGCGAGGACGAGCGCGGCAACCCCAGTCGCGCGCGCGAACGACTCACCTCGGATCCAATACTTCTCGATCGCGACGATCGCGGCCAGTCCGACCATCGCCCAGAGGTTCATGAAGCCGAACGCCGCCATGAGAATCATCAAGGACCAGCAGCACGCCAGGCAGTAGCCACCGTGATGCAGACCGACTCGAAAGTCGCGGGCGAGGCCACGGTATGAGGCGTAGTGGAGCACCTGACCGATCGGCGAGCGGCAGTGGCTCAGGCAGCGGTACTTCCAGGACGTGAGCTGGTAGAGCCCGCTGGCCGAGAAAATGATGACGGCGGCGACCGTACCGACGGTCGCTTCGCTGGCGACAACCTCGTCGATGCCCATTGCGAGAGCGAAGGCGGGGATGCCGGAGGCCACCCAGACCGTCATGTACCCGGCCGCGAAGAGAAGGAGCCGAGGCACACGGCGGGTGCTCAGGGTGCGCGCGTGCAAGGAGGCGAAGGGGGCCGCAGAGGGGATCATCATGGCGGTCATCATCAGCCCCCACATGACCACAAAGCTGACGAAACCGCGGCCCATGGTGCCCCCCATGGAGCCCATGCCCTGTGACTGATCGACGGTCCAGGCCCAAGCAAGGCCGGCGGCGAGAAAGAGCACCAGGAGATGGCCCGGTGTGAGGCGCGCGCCGCCCCCGGGGCGGCTGATGGCTCGGGCGAGCATCGCCACGGCACTCTCCTGTTCCGCGCCCCGCTCCCAGAAGGGAGCCCGAGTGAAGGCGGATGGCAGCATGATCGATGGGCCGCGATCCTGCAACCGCGCTGAACTTGTGCCGCGGAGCTAACCCTCGGCCAAACGCCAGCGTGGCTGCACCAGGTCCTCTGCTGTGCGCTCGAACACGACACGGACCGCCTGGCCGATCGACGGTCCGCCCGGGGGAGCGTCGATCACGTTGCCAAGGAGTTTGGTCTCGGGCAAGTCGTCGAGCTCGACGAGGGCGACCGTGTAGGCGCCAAAGTCCTGCAAGGCGGGAGTCGCCGGGTGCTCGACCTCCACCCAAGACCAGACGTGGCCGCGCCCGCTGACCGTACGCCAGCCCATCTCGAAGCCGTAGCACTGATGGCAGTTCAACTCCGGGGGGTATTGCACGGCGCCGCAGTCGTCACATGCCTGGACGACGAGGCGCCCTTCTTTGGCGGCGTCCCAGAAACCCTTGGCAATCGGGTCATCGGGGTCGGGTTGGGACATGCCTTCAGGGAAGAAGGGCTCGTCGAGAAACTCTGGTGCGTCGGGCATGGCGGGCCTTCTTTCAAACCGCGGAGGGACGGTTCAGTTCCGGAAGATCGCGTCGCTGACGGGCGCGGAGGCCGGTCCAGCCGCGATGAGGCAGGTGCGTGCCCCCTCGACCTGCATGGTGGACTGGCCGCGCATCTGCCGCACCCCCTCGACAGCGAGGTTGAGGCCGTGGGTGTACGCCTCCGCGAGGTTGCCGCCGGCGGTGTTGATCGGGAAACCGCCGGCGAAGGGAGCGCCCTCGTCGGCGACGTCCCGGTGTTCGATCCGCCCACCCTCGACGAAGGGACCCCCTTCGCCCTGCGCGCAGAAGCGGTGGTCCTCGATCGAGGTGAGGACCTGGCCCGTGAAGTTCTCGTAGAACTGCCCCACGTCGATGTCCTCCGGGCCCATGCCCGCGGCGTCGTAGAGGCGATCGACCATGGTCGAGTAATTGGCCCCCAAGAAGTCGGGTTTGTAGTAGCCGCCGATGGTGTGCCACTGCCGGTTGCCACTGCCCTGCGCGGTGGCGCTGATGTAGACGGGCGGTTGGCGAAAGTCGCGGACCCGCTCGGCGCTGGTGAGGATCAGCGCGGCGGCGCCGTCGGTCTCGAGGCAGCAGTCGTAGAGACGGTAGGGGTCGACGATCATGCGTGAGTTCTGGTGGTCCTCGAGGGTAATCGGGCGGCCGTTCATTACGGCGCGCGGGTTGTGCTGGGCGTGCTTGTTGCAGGCGACGGCGATGTGCCCCAGTTGCTCACTGGTCGTCCCATACTCATACATATGGCGCTGCATCTGCATGCCCAGCCATTGGGCGGGTGTCATGAGGCCGTTGGGGATGTTGAAGGCCCAGAAGCCACTCATACGGCCGCCCCGGCGGCTGCGCCCAAAGCGTCCGAACTCGCCCTGTGCCAGAGCCCGATAGACCACCACGAAATTCGCGTAGCCGGCCACGATGCCCGCGGCCGCGTTGCCAATCGCCGCACAGACGCCTCCCCCGCCCCCGGCGTAGACCATGTTGCCGAAAGAATAGTGGGGGAGGTTGAGCGCGGTTGAAAGACGATTGGGATCGTTGCGGTCGCCCGCGTAGGAGCAGAAGCCGTCGATGTCGTGGGGATCGAGACCGGCGTCGTCGCAGGCGGCGATGATCGCCTCCAGAGCGAGGCGGAACTCCGGCTTGCCGATCTGCCCATGCTTCGTGTACTCGGTCTCACCGATCCCGATGATGCA
>JAPUIR010000311.1 GCA_027296805.1 Chloroflexota bacterium
GCGGCAGCTCACGCGCTTGGGCGACGCGGAGCTGGACTCGACGATCCAGTTCGGTGGGGACAGCAAGCGGGCGGCGTCGGCGATCAAGCTGATCGACTACCTGACGGGGTGGGCGAAACACGATCCGATTCACGTCAATGACATGATCCGGGCGCTGCCGGAGCGTCGGCAGGATGCGGACGTGCGATCGTGGCTGGATGACCCGGAGGTGGGCGGGATCGCTCGTGGCTATGCGTCGGCGATGGGGTGGGATGAGGCCTGAGGGGGAGCGTGCGGTTGATCGTGCTGGATTGGCGGGCTGAGGCCTGTTTGGTGCGGGAGGTGTTTGGTGCGGGAAGGGGCGCGGCCTATCCTCAATCGGCCAGCGGGGGACCGGCCGCTCGGAGCCGCGCCAACGGGCGGGCGATTCGCTTGGGGAGACGATGGACACGATCATCCTTCCGCTCGACGGCACGGTTGAAGCGGAGTCGGCGCTGCTGGCGCTGACCGCACTGACGCGCAAACCGGCGCGGCTGCGGCTGCTGTACGTGGGTGACGATCCCGAGGGCGAGCATCTGCGCTACCTGGAGTCCCGCGCTGAAGGGCTACGCGCGCAGGGACACGAGACGGCGGTGGAGGTGGTCGCGGGCGACCCGGCGTCGGTGATTGTGGAGACGGCGGCGGCGCTGGACGCGAGTTTGGTGATCATGAAGCGGGACGATCGCAAGGGGATCGCGGGCTGGGTACTGGGGTCGATCACGGACAAGGTGGCCCGCGAGTTGCCGACTGCTCTGCTGCTGTTCAACCCACCGGCGGAGAACGAGCGTTGGAGCGAGGACGGGGTGGGTCACGTGATGGTGCCGCTGGACGGGTCGGCGACGTCCGAGGCGGCGATTCCGATCGCGCTGTCGTTGGCGGAGCGGCTAGGGGCGCGGGTGTCGGTGATGTACTCCGTGCCCTGGTTGGAGCCGCGCTATGCGGGGCCGCCCGAGCTGTTGGCCGTGGGCAGTGTGAGCGAGGAGACCGATGCTCGGATCGAGTCCGACATGCACAGCTATCTGGAGGGGCTGGTCGAACGGCACGCGGCAAGCCTGAAGCTGGGCCGGATCGCGATGCGGGGCCCCGCAGCGGATGCGGTGAGTACCGCCGCTGAGAGCCACGAGGTGGATTTGATCGTGATGACGACACAGGGCGCGAGCGGTATCGTGCATCGCGGGCTGGGCAGTGTCGCCGAGGGCGTCACTAAACGGTCGGGTGTGCCGGTTATGCTCGTGCGACCGCTAGAATGACGGACCGCGTTTATCCCGGGACGTGACAGATACGGAGTATGCAATGGCGTTTTCGTTTGAAGCCGCGCTCGGAAAGACCGACATCTTCGCCACGGTGAATCCCGCGCACTTAAGTAAGTTCGCGGAGATCGTCTCGCCCCAGACCTACATCGAGGGGCAGGTGGTGACGCACCAGGGAGACCTGGGCACGGGGCTCTACATCATCACCAAGGGCAAGGTGGACGTGATCGCGAACAAGGGGGAGAGCAACGAGGTCCAGATCGCCACTCTGGGTGAGGGCGGCATGTTCGGGGACATGGCCCTGCTGCTGGAGCAGCCGCGCAGCTCCACGATCGTGGCGACGGAAGCGACCGAGTGCTTTGTGTTGCACCGGGCCGACTTCAAACGGCTGGCGATGGAGAACCCAGAAGTGCTGTGGAACATGCTGGAGATCATGGCCGAGCGCGTGACGCGACTCGATGAGGAGCTGACGAAGGATTAGCGCCGCTTCGCTGCCGCCTTGAAGTCAGACTCGCCCAGGGATTCCAAGACCCGAATGAGGGCCTGGGTGCCATCGGCGCCGCCGCCGATGGCCTGCAAGGCGCTGAAGAGCTGTCTGGACAACGAGGTGCCGGGGAGGGCCTGGTTGGCGTCTTGGGCGGCGTCGAGAGCGAGGCGCAGGTCCTTCTGGAGCAAGTCGACCATGAATCCGGGCGCGAAGTCCCGATCGACGATCTTGGGGCCGAGGTTCGACATCTGCCACGAGGCTCCGGCGCCCGCGCCGACGGCTTCGAGCATGCGCTCGGGGTTGACGCCGCTGGACTGCGCGAGCACGAGCGCTTCGCAGACGGCGTGCAGTGTGCCCGCGACGGCGACCTGATTGCAGAGCTTGACGGTCTGCCCCGCGCCGATCGGGCCAACGCGGGTGATGGTCTTGCCCAAGACTTCAAAGACGGGGCGGACCCGGTCGATCACCTTGCGATCGCCCCCGACCATGATCGAGAGGGTGCCGGCGATGGCGCCCGCGTCGCCGCCGGAGACGGGGGCGTCGAGCATGGCGACGTTGAGAACTTCGAGGCGGGCGGCGATCTCGCGGGTGACGGCGGGGCTGATGGTGCTCATGTCGACGACGACGCTGTGGCCGCGAAGGCCCTCGATGGCGCCCTCGTCACCGAGGATGACCTGTTCCACGTCGGGGCTGTCGGTGACCATGGAGATGAAGATGTCGCTGGTCTTGGCGACCGCGGCGGCGGAGGCGGCTTCGCCGGCGCCGGCCGCGACGCATTCGTCGATCCCGGGGCGGGAGCGATTCCAAACGGTGACGGGGTAGCCCGCTTGGAGGAGGTTCTTGACCATGGGGCGTCCCATGATGCCAAGACCGACGAATCCGATGTTGTCCATGCTCGCTCGCCTCCGTCGTTGGGCAGAATGACGCCGGGCACGCGAGCGCCGTACACGACTGCCGTGCGTTCACGGGCTGTGCACTCCCCGACTGTGCATTACCGGCTGTGCACGCTCCGGACTAGGACGAACGCTATCATCGGTGCCCGCCATGAGCAGTGGACCAGGAACGGGGGGAGCGACGCGATGCCGGAATTGAGTGCGAACGGGACGACGCTGCACTACGACGAGTCGGGGAGCGGTCCGGCGATCGTGCTGACGCATGGCTTCGCCGATTCCGGGCTGCTGTGGCAACCGCAGATCGATCATTTCCAGGATCGGTACCGGATTGTGACGCACGATATCCGCGGGCATGCGCGGTCGGGCGTTCCCGACGAGTTGGGGGTGTATACGCAGGATCAGGTGGTGGAGGACATGCGCGCGATCATGGACGAGCTGGGCATTGAGCGCGCTGTGGTGGGCGGGCATTCGCTGGGCGGCTACACGTCGTTGCGCTTCTACGACCGTTATCCGGAGCGGGTGCGGGGGCTGATTCTGTCCGGGACGGGACCCGGCTATCGGCGGCAAGCGGGCAAGCAGGGCTGGACCGAGGTCAACGAAGGGGATGCGGCGCGCTACGCCGAGCGCGGGCTGGATACGGTGATCGACGCGCGGGCGGAGAAGGTGGGCCGACACGGTGGCGAGGCGCCGATCCAGCACACGCTGCGGGGGCTGGCCTATGTGCGGCGCGGGGTGATGCGGATGCCGCCCCTGACGGAGCTGGCGGAGGTGGGCGCGCCGACGATCGTGCTGGTGGGGGACGGCGACACGCCCTTCCATAACTCGTCGGAGTACATGGCCGCCAAGATTCCCAATGCGACGGGTCCCGTGGTGGTGGCGGAGGCGAGCCACTGGTGCAACTACGACCAGCCGGCCATCTGGAATGCCGCCGTCGAGGAGTTTCTGGGGTCGTTGGGGGACTGAGCGGACGCCCCGGTTCCAGGCTGGGCAATTGGGGACGACGCTTGGTGACGACGCGTGGTTACGTAAGGCGAATGTAAACTGGAGCTTGACTGTATGGAGTTGAATCGTCGCTGAGTCGCGTTCCTCCTGTGGATGCGGTAGAATGGGCGCACAACTGA
>JAPUIR010000312.1 GCA_027296805.1 Chloroflexota bacterium
TCGTCGATGCGGAGTCTGCGCACGAGTTTGACGCGGAGCTCTTCGTCCATCTCCCCGTCGACACGGGCGCGGAACGTCTCGTCGTCGATCAGCTCGAGCGGCTCGAGATCCTGCACGCCGATCGTCTTCGTGACGACGTCCGTGGCGGGCCGAAGATCCTCGAGTTGGTCGATCAGGATGAGGAAGATTTCGAGAGCCGAGGGATCGCGGCCGCGGTTCTCGTGGAACTCCTCCTCGATGTCGTGGATCCAGTTTCCCTCCTCCATCTCGCGGGCGAGGAACTTCTCGTCCGCCGCGGTGAGGAGGAAGACGCGGCCGATCTCGCGCAGGTACATGCGGACGGGATCGTCGATTCCCTCGCCCTCTTCGGCACCAAGCTTGGCCAGACCCGCGCGCGCGCGGGCAGTGGCGGCGGCAGCCCCTTTGCCCTTGCTCTTCGCTTTGGCCTTTTTGGCCCGGCCTTTGCGTTGCTTCTCGTCCTCGAACAGCGCCTCAATATCGATTTCAGGGGTGGCCGAGAACTCGAAGGTGGTATCAGCGACCTTCTCGGCCTCTTGGGCCTCTTCCAGGCGCTTGGCGCGGGTGCGGCGCGCGGCCGCGCGCTTGGGAGTGGGGGCGGCCTTGGTCGATTTCTTGGTGCTGGTCTTGGGACGCTGCGCCAGGTCGATGGAGCGCTTGCCAGCGGGCATCGAGAATTCGTCGACGGGGGAGGTGAGGGCGCGCACCCGCTTGTCTTGCGCAGAACCACCGGTTGGCTTCGCCTTGCGCTGGGTGGGTGGCGCGGCCGTCGCGCGCTGCCGGGATTTGCGTGTGTCTTTCGCGGGAGGGCTGGTTAGGGCCCGGCCGTTGCCTTTGCTGCCCGCCTTGGGCTTCGAGACCGCCTTCGGGGAGGCCTTGGTGGGCTTCTTGGTGCTGGTGGCCATGGTTAGCGCTCTCCTTCAAGGGTGTCCACCCGACGGCGCGCATGGAGCGCGCGGCTCTTCGCTTGGTTTTCCAGAACTTGATGCGCGGCGACGCGAAGGTCTGCGTCGATCGCCTCTTCGTCGATCTCGGGCCCGCTATCGAGGGCCGCCGCGGCTAGCGCCATCGCGTCGCCGTGCTTGCTGCGTTCGTCTTCGGCGATGCCCTGCGAGAGGGCGCGGAGCTCGTCCCGCAGGAGACGCTGGCGTAGTCGCTCCACGGTCTGTTTGGCGGCTGCATGCGCTTCCGGCACGGAGTAGGGCGGGAGCTGGGAGGCTTCGCTGTGCAGTTCCTCTAGGTAGGAGGCGCTGGCGGGCTCCAGGTTGCCAGCCCAGTCGTCGTCTTCGCCGGAGCAAGCGATCAGGAGTTCACGCAGGCTGGCATCCTCGGTGTATTTGGGGACCTCAGGCGGGAGATCCGGCCGTACCTCGGGACGGATGAGGACGAGCTTGATCAGGAACTCCGCCTGCTTGTCGCCGCGGGAGGGAACGGCGGGCCCCTCCAGGTTCGAGGGGCGGAGACGCTCGCCCTGGGTCACTTGGCCGCGACGCCGCAGCATGGTCTCGACCGCGATGGTCTCGACACGGGCGATGGCGGCGAGGCGGGCGACGTATTCGGAGCGCACCACGGGCTGCGCGATGGCGCTCACGATGGGGAGCAACTCTTCGACCGCGGCGGCGCGGTCGCGCGGGTCGTTGAGGTCGCGCGTCAGCTTGATCTGGGCGAAGCGGTAGTCGAGGTAGCCGGGCGCGTCCTGGACCAGCGTGCCCCAGCGATCGGGTTCACGCCGGATGAGGTCGTCGGGGTCGAGGCCCTGCGGCAGTTGGAGGATGCGGATGTCGGCCGCCAGGGAGTCCTGCATGCGCAGGATGCCGCGCGGGTCAAGGACGGGGACGCGCTCCGTCCCGACGGCCTCGCGGGTCGTCTCAATGCCGCGCAGGGTCGCGGCGGCGCCAGCCGCGTCGGCGTCGAGGGCGAGCACGATGTTGCGCGTGACGGGCTTGATCAGGGCGACCTGTTTCTCGGTCAACGCGGTGCCCATGGCCGCCACGACGTTGCGCTGGCCGAACTGGTGTGCGGCGAGGACGTCCATGTATCCCTCGACGATGATGATGCGGTCCTCGGTGCGGGCGGATTCACGGGCCTGGTCGAAGGCGTAGAGCGTGCCACTCTTGTCGAACACTGAGGTCTGTGATGTGTTGAGGTACTTGGGGCCGCTGTCGGCGCCCAGCGCCCGGCCGCCGAAGCCCACGCAGCGGCCGCGCCGGTCGCGGATGGGGAACATGAGGCGGTCGCGGAAGCGGTCGAGGCCGTCCCGCTCGCCGTCGATCACGAGGCCCGCTTGGACGAGTTCGTCGTGCTGGAAGCCCCGCGCGGTGAGGTGGCTCTGGAGCGCGTCGCGCTCGTCGGGGGAGTAGCCCAGGCCGAAGGTCTCCGCGATCTCGTCGCTGAGACCCCGTTCGGCGATGTAGGCGCGCGCCTCGGATGCCTCAGGGTTCTGGATGAGGGTGTTGCGGAAGAAGCTCGCGGCGGACTCGTTGACAGAGCGGAGGCGGGCGAGTTCCCGTTCGCGCTCCTCAGCGTGCTTGTCGAGGGGGGCAAGCGGTACGCCAGCCCGCTCGGCCAGGATCGTGAGGGCGTCGCGGAAGCCGATGTTCTGTTGTTTCATGACGAAGCTGAAGATGTCGCCGCCTTCGCCGCAGGCGCCGAAGCAATGCCATGACTGACGCTCCGGGTCGACGGTGAAGGACGGGGTGCGTTCCGTGTGAAACGGGCAGAGGGCTTTGAAGGTGCGCCCGGTCTTGCGCAGCGACACCGATTCGCCGATCAGATCGACGACATCGAGGCGGATCTTGATCTCTTCAGCCTGGCTCAACGCGTGTAGACCCCTGTACGCCCGTCAGTCTATCACCCTAAACGGCGATTTGACAGGATTCCCTCGATGGGAGAGGTGGTAAAAGAGGCGATTTGACAAATGCGTGTCGGTGTTCTGTTCGGAGTTATGGGGCGATCTCGATGGTGATGGTGTTGTTTGTCTCGTCGGCTTCGGCGATGGCGTTGTCCGGGTCGACGATGGCGGAGAGCTGGCCGCCGCCTTCGAGCACGATGGAGCCGGCCAGCGTGAGGGTGCCCTGGCTCGGGAGGTCCTGCGGAACGGAGAGGCGTTCGACCGCGACGCCGTTGAACAGAATGACTACGGCGATGGGGCCGTTGGCGACGTCGGAGCCGGCGTTGACGAGCGAGACGATGGGTAAGCCATCCTCGCTAATCTCGAGTTCCTGTGCGACGAGATCGGGCCGGCTGAGCGGTTCGAAGACACCGGACAACGTGTTGTTGTCTTCGTTCGCCTCGTCGACGGTGTTGGCGGTATCGACGATCACGGTGATATCGATCGTGTCGGTCAGTCCCAGCTCCAGTTGGACAAGCCGCCCCTCTCCTGGGCCCAAAACGAGCGGGATGATCTCCTCGGCCAGGAGGAGGCTGTCGGCGGTTCGGATCACGGTGATCAGGATCTGTACGGGGCCCACGGGCTCTTGCCCGACGTTCTGTACGGTCACGACCACGGTGTTGCTTTCGCCGACCGCGAGGCCGAAGACGATCAAATCGGGCTGCGGCCTATCTGCCGGATCCTCTTGCTCTTCGTCCGGCGGCGGCTCCTCGTCTTGGGGCTCGCGCAGGGTGATGTCGACGCGGGCGTCGAAGCGCAGATTGCGCGTGGAGATGGCCACGACCTCCACGGTGTACGCGCCGGGCGCGCCGGGGTTGAAGGGCAATACCACGCGGTAGGAGCCATCCGCGAAAGGCTCGGCGCTGACGCTCTGCGTGAGCAGGGTATTGACGTAGAGCTCAATCGACTGCAGGAGCCCGGTGTCGAAGGCTTCGATCTCGATCTCGATGGTGAGACCGGCTTCGAAATCGATCTCCTCCAGGTCGATGGGGTTGCGGATGACAAGAATGCCGTTCTCTCCGCTGACCTCGTCCGGGCTCTCGTCCTCTTCTTCGCCTGGCGCGAGCTCGTCCGGCACGAATTCCACGGTGAGTTCGGTGACGCCTTCATTGCCGCCCGCGGTGAAGGCGCGGATGCGGAGCGTGACGATGCCTTCCCCGCTGGGGGTGTAGCTCAGCGAGAAGAGGCTGTCGCCGCTTTCCTCCGGCTGGACGAGGACTGATTCCAAAGTGATCCCGTTGAGCTCGAGTTCAAGCCGGGTGACGGGGTCGTCCGATTCGGCCCGGACCAGGATGCCGACCGGTCGGGTGACCGGGAGACGCTGCAGCGCTGAAGGACTGACCACGGTCAGGCGCAGGGCGGCGCGCACCCGCTGGAGGCTGTCGCTGACCTCCACGCGGATCTCACGCGTCGTGGTGGCGCCGCTGATGCTCTGGGCCTCCACCGTGAGCGTGACGACGCCGAGGCGATCGGGGATCCAGCTCAGGCTGCCGCTGAAGGTGCCGCTATCGTCGGCATCGTCGGCGACGGTCTGCGTGATGAGGGTGCCGTCGACGAGCAAGGCGAAGCGTACGACGGGTTCATCGTCGCGCGCGCTGATGCGGATTTCGATCGGCTCCCCGAGCAGGACGACGTCACCGTCGCGCAAGGAGGTGCCCAACAGGGCGGAGCCGTCCTGATCGCCGTCCCCGCCGGTGAGGATGACGATGAGGATGACGGCGACCAAGCTGAAGCCACCGAGGAAGACGGCGACGATGAGCGAGCCGGCGCGACTGGTCATGTGGCGTTCACTCTTTGCTCGTTGCGTTCCGTCGCCTTAGACGGCGCCGCCCGCCACACCGGTGACCGGTCTCGTCTGGAGAAGATAGAAGCTGCCGTCGGCCCAGGCCCACTCGATGTCCTGCGGGGCTCCGTAATGCTCTTCGACGCGGATTCCGAGCGTGGCTAGTTCGCAGACCTGATCGTCGCTGAGCTTGCGCCGCTCGCGCAGTTGGGGATCCAGCGGCTGCCAGGTGGTGTGGTCGCCGGCGTCGTCGGTCTGGTCCGGGGTGTAGATGAGCTGCTGCTCCTGGGGGACAAGGAACGTCTCTTGCACCGTGGGGGGCTCCTTGGAGGCGATGTAGGAGTCCGGCGTGACCATGCCGGACACTGCTGCCTCTCCTAGACCATGGACGGCCTCGATCATGACGTGCGAACGATCGGCGGTGATGGGATTGATGGTGAACATAACCCCCGCCGTTTCGGACTGGACCATGCGCTGCACCGGTACAGCGAGCTGGACGCTGAGGTGATCCCAGCCGTACTGCGCGCGATAGAAGATGGCCCGAGCTTCGAAGAGCGACGCCCAGCAACGCTGGACCGCCCGCACGACCTCATCGGCGCCACTGATGTTGAGGAATGTGGCTTGCTGACCGGCGAAGGAGGTATCGGCGAGGTCCTCGGCCGTCGCAGAGGAGCGGACCGCGACGAGACCCTCACCGAGTTCGCCGTAGGCCTCCCGGATGCCGCTGGCGATCTCTGAGGGCATGGGCGCCGCGATGATCTCGGCTTGGATGGCCTGCGCGACGTCCTCGAGTTGGTTGGGGTCGGCCGGGTCGAGCCCGTCCAGATGAGCGGAGAGTTTGGGGCCGAGTGCGGCTTCGTCGAGGCAGCGCTGGTAGGCGGAGGTGGTGACCACGAAGCCGGGCGGAACGGGGATCTGCGCGTTGGTCATCTCGCCCAGGTTGGCGCCTTTGCCGCCCACGCGGGGAACGTCCGTTTTGTGGATAGCGTGGAACCAGGCGATGTGGTCGGAAGAATCAGTCATGCGCTAAACCAACCCCGCGCCAGTCCGGAGCCAATTATAGGTCACTCGACCGTGACGGTCTTGGCGAGGTTGCGTGGCTGGTCGACGTCGGCGCCGCGCAAAGTGGCGAGGTAATAGGCCAGGAGTTGCGCGGGGACGGCGGTCGCGAATGGCGCCACCAGTTCGCCCGTGGCTGGGACCGGGATGAAGTGATCGACCTGGGCGGCGAGCTCCTCGTCGCCCTCTGTGCCAATGGCGACGACGACGCCGTCGCGGGCCTTGACCTGCTGGATGTTGCTGCACATCTTGCCGTAGAGAGCGTCACGCAGGGCGATGGCGATCGTGGGCGTGTGGCGGTCGATGAGGGCGATGGGACCATGTTTCATCTCGCCCGCCGGGTAGCCCTCGGCATGGATGTAGGAGATCTCCTTGCACTTGAGCGCGCCCTCCATGGCGATCGGATAGTGCAGGCCGCGGCCCAGATAGAGGAGGTTGCTCGCTTCGGGGAGCTGGGAGGCGATCTCTTCGTAGCGGTCGGACTGCTGCAGCATGCGATCGACGAGGGAGGGCACGGCGAGGAGGGTGCCGAGCGCGTCGTCCAGATCCGCGGGTTGGAGGTGCCCGCGCGCGACCCCGATGCGGCAGGCGAGGAGGTAGAGCGCGGCCATGGAGGCGGTGAAGGTCTTGGTGGAGGCGACGCCGATCTCGGGGCCGCAGCGGAGGTAGATGGCGGAGCCGTCCGTGATGCGGGTGGTCGCGGCGCCAGGAACGTTGCAGACGGTGATCTGCGGCGCGTTCCAGGCCTCCTTGACGTGATGCATGGCCCCCAGCGTGTCGATCGTTTCGCCGGACTGGCTGATGGAGACGACCAGGGTCTCGGGACCGAGCAGGGGCTCGCGATAGCGGAATTCCGACGAGTTGTCGAAGTCGGCGGGCAGGCCGCCGAGACGTTCGATGTAGGCCCGGCCCAGCATGCCGGCGTGCATGGAGGTGCCCATGCCGATGATGAGGACGCGACGCAGGCGGCGGAGGTCGTCGTCGCTGAGGGGGACATCTTCGAGGACGACCTGGCCGGGGTCGACGCGAGCACGACCACGGATCGTGTCGGAGAGCGCGCGGGGCTGCTCCCAGATCTCCTTGAGCATGAAGTGCTTGTAGGGCCCCTTGGCCACGGCGACGGGGTCGAGCGGGATGGACTCCGGCTCCGTGGGCGCGGCGTTGCCGTCGCTGTCCCAGATCTCAACGGCAGCGGAGGAGAGGCGGGCCGTCTCGCCGTTGGCCAGATAGCGGACCCGATTGGTGTGGGGGATCAGGGCGGGCATGTCGCTGGCGAGGAACATCTCGCCTTCGCCAAAGCCGATCACGATGCCGCCCGCGTTGCCCTTGCGGGCCGCGTAGAGGCGTTGCGGGTCGCTGGCGTGCAGTGCCACGACGGAGTTGCCCCCCTCGATCGTGGCCATGGTCGCTCGCAGCGCGGTAGGGAAGTCGGAGCCCTGGCGGAGGTGATGGGCGATGAGCTGCGGGATCACCTCGGTGTCGGTCTCCGAGACGAACTCGGCGCCGTCCTCGATCAGTTGGTCGCGGAGTGCCCGGTAGTTCTCGACGATGCCGTTGTGGACGACCACGACATCTCCCGCGGTCGAGCTGTGGGGGTGCGCGTTGCGGTCCGTCACGCCGCCGTGCGTGGCCCAGCGCGTGTGTCCGATGCCCACCCGACCCGCGGCGATGGATTCCGCGCTCGGGAAGGCGTCGGCCAGCGCGCCTTGCCCGGCGCGTTTGAGGACGGCCAAGGCGCCGTCGTGGTCGAGTACGGCGATGCCGCTGCTGTCGTAGCCGCGATATTGGAGTCGTTGCAAGCCTTCGAGCAGGATGGGGCCCGCGGCCTGCTGGCCCACGTAGCCGATGATGCCGCACATGGGCGACTGCCTCTCCAACCCCGCCGGGGAAGATTCGGTCAGCTGCCGGCGGGCTCACCAACGGTCGCCCAGGAGCGCCCGTTCGATCGTTCAGGCTGTGCCGGCTGCTGCAGATCTGCACCCGCCATCCACTCTATGACTTCGCTCAGGTTGTAGGCAAAGCCCAAGGGGCGGTCGATGGCGCTGGCGATGGTCTCCGGCGTGACGTCGTCCAGGAAATGGCGGCCAAAGTAATCGAGGGAGGCGCGAGGCAGGAAGACCGCTTCCCCCAGCTTGTTCTTGGGGACGGCGCTGAGCTGATGGAGGAAGTCTTGGCCCGGGATCAGGCCTGAGACGTTGACGCGCGGTCCGAAGAGGGTGTTGCGGATCGGGATGACGTCGATGCGGACGTCGGCCGTCTGCGACGCCTCGTCCGCCAGCCGCTGCAAGACCGGCGCGATCAGGGAGCCGCAGGCGATGGTGGCGTGACGGCGAGCACTGGTTGTGAGGGTTCCGCGTCGGAGACGCGCCTTGACCCGCCGCCAATCGTCGAGGAGTGAGCGCACCATGCCCACACCGTTCTCCCACTGGGGGAAGTCGGCGTACGCCGTAGCGCTGGGGATGCGAGCGTTCGCGCGGAGCAGGAACTCATCCGACGCGAAGACGCTGCGGGTGCCCCGTACGTCGATGGCGCGGCGCTGCCAGCGGCGGACCTGCCGCAGGACGGTGCGGGATTCTTGCGCGCTGACGGCGCGCATGCCCTCCGCATCGATCCGCGATTCTGCGTCCAGCGTTGCGCCGACGGGCACGATGCCGATGCTGAGGACGTTGGGATGCGAGAGCAGTTCCGCGATGGTTTCGTCCAGGGCGTCGCCGTCGTTGACGCCGGGGCAGAGGACGACCTGGGTGTTCGCCTCGATCCGCATGTCGTGGAGGCGGCGGAGCTGCTCGCGGATGTCGGGGGCGCGAGGGTTGCCCAGCATCATGCGCCGTAGGTCGAGGTTCGTGGCGTGGACCGAGATGTTGAGCGGGCTCAGCCGCTGCTCCTCGAGACGCTCCCAGTCTCCGCCGTCCAGGTTGGTGAGGGTGACGAAGTTGCCGTGTTCGAAGGAGAGGCGGTAATCGTCGTCCTTCACGTACAAGGTTTTGCGCAGGCCCTTAGGGAGCCCCTTGAGGAAGCAGAAGAAACACTTGTTGTTGCAGAGGGTGGTGCCGTCGAAGGCGCTGTCGCTGAACTCGATGCCGAGGGGCTCATCTGGATGCTTCTCGAATTCGACGAAGCCGCGCGCGTCGTCGTGGATGACCGTCAGCTCCACGAGATCCTCGGTGACCTGGAAGCGGTAGTCGATCTGGTCGCGGAGGGGGCGCCCGTTGACGGCGAGGACGCGGTCGCCCGGTGTGAGGCCGGCGGCGTCGGCCAGGCTGCCGGGGTCGACGGCGGCGATCTCACCAGTGCGACGGGAGGTAGGCATGGGGTGGCTGGCGCTACGCGGTGAGCGCTGCGAGTTCCTTGTCGATCGCCTCGATGCGCAGAACCACGGCGTCAATGGAGGAGTCGGGGGTGGAGGCGCCGGCGGTGACTCCCACGACGTCGTGACCGTGGAACCACTCGACCTGCAACTCGTCCGCGCGCTCCACGTGATGGGTGTCGACTCCGTTGACCGCGGAGAGGTCCGCCAGATGCTGGGTATTCGCGCTGTTGTAGCCGCCCACCACGATCATCAGGTCCACTTCCTCCGCCAGCTCGCGGGTAGCGGCCTGCTGCGAGGTCGTGGCGTTGCAGAGCACGTTGACGATGCGGATCTCGGTGATCTGGTCGATGCGGGCCCGCATGAGGTTGGAGACGAAGTCGGCGTAGCGTTCCGGGGTGTGTGTCGTTTGCGAGATCACGCCAATCTTGCTGGGGATGTACTCGGGCAGTCCTTCGAGGCTCTCGTCTTTGACCACGATCCCGCGTCCCTTGCACCAACCGAGCACGCCCTTGACCTCGGGGTGCTCCGGGTCACCGAAGATGATGATGGTGAAACCCTTGTCGGCGAGATGCTTTGCGGCGCGTTGGGAGCGGGCGACGAATTGACACGTCGTGTCGATGACGTTGAAGCCCTGTCCTTTGATGTCGTTGACGGTGCTTTCGCCCACGCCGTGCGCCGTGATCGCGACGGTATCGGTCGTGGCGCCGTCGGCGGCGCGGTCCTGTTTGACCGAGATCCCGATCTCTTCAAGTTCGGCGACGACCTGCGGGTTGTGGACGACTTGGCCCAGCGTCTGGACCTTGCGGCCGTCGATCGCTGCTTCCTTCATCATGTCCACCGCACGGCGGACGCCGAAGCAAAAGCCCATGTCGCGCGACTTTTTGATAAGCATCAGGCCTCACCTTCCGGTCGACCGCTCGATCCGGCGGTCAACCCCTCCGGGCGACGATCCGCAAGTGCCTCGTCTGGCAGATCCGCGAACCGCTCCCGGTAGACCCCACGATAACGGGCGGGAATCAGAGCGGCAATTTCCCGCATGAGGCGTTCTGTGCCCGCTTCGACATCGTCCCGTCTGATGCGGTCTCCTGCTTCGAGGACGAAAGGCTCGCCGAAGTGGATCCGGACGTGCGGGCGCCGGAAGAAAACGCGCAAGCCACGCCGGAAATTCTCGCTCCCGGTGATGCCCACCGGGACGATGGGAACGCCGCTGCGGAGGGCGATCAAGGCAGTTCCGTGGTAAGCCTCCCCCAAGGCGGCGTTGTCGGAGCGGTGGCCCTCGGGGAACATGCCGAGGATGCAGCCGTTGGCCAACTGCGCCTGCGCCTCGCGCAGGGCGGCGAGGTCGGCGTCGAGGCGGCGGACGGGGAAGGCGCCGGAGAGCGCGAAGATCCAGCCAATCAAGGGCCGCTTCTGAAAGAGTTCCAGCTTGGCCATAAAGCGAGGCCAGCGCGGGTAGACGGCGACGGCGAGCATGGGTGGGTCGGCGGAAGCGACGTGGTTGGCGGCGAGGATGTAGCCGCCCTCGGAGGGAAGATTCTCGAGGCCGATCCGCTCCCATTTGGCGAAGATCGTGAAGAAGATGCGCACCGTTCCGCCCGAGAGCAGGTACCAGGGAAAGAAGGGGCGCGGCATGCCGGGTAGTCCGACCCGCTCCAGCTGGGGCGCCTGCCCAAAGACGAGCCGCGTGAGCGCCCCCATGATCGTGCGGTAGACCCGATCGACGCGTTTCACGAGAGCAGCTCAGGGGCGTGCTTGCGGACGAGGTCGATCACGGCTTGGATCACTGCGTCGCGGTCGAGATCGGTCGTGTCTAGCTCGATGGCGCCGGCGGCCACCAGCAATGGGGAGGCGTCACGGTTCGCGTCGCGGCCGTCCCGGCGCACGATTTCATCGTGGACTATCGCCAGAGGGATGTCGCGGCCATGGGCGTGCATCTCGCGCGCGCGGCGTTCGGCGCGGGCGTCAACGGAGGCGGTGAGGTAAATCTTGAGGGCGGCGTCGGGCACGACGACGGTGCCGATGTCGCGGCCGACCATGACGAGCGCACCGCGCTTGGCTTGCTCCCGCTGCTGGGCGACCATCTGCAGTCGCACGCCCGGCACGGCCGCCACGCTCGAGACGCTGGCCTCGACCTGGGGCTCCCGCAGATGGGCGGTGGCATCCTCGGAGTCGATCAGGATGCTGGCGGTCTCCAGACCGTCGCTGGGCGGGGCCCCGATCTCGATCGTGACCGCGCGCGCGGTCTCGGCCAGTTTGACGTGATCCTCGAGTTCGATTCCTTCCCGCAGTGCGTACCAGGTGAGGGCGCGATACATGATGCCGGTGTCCAGCATGCGCCAACCGAGACGGGCGGCGAGTTCGCGGCCAACGACGGTTTTGCCGGAGGCGACCGGCCCGTCGATAGCGATGACGCGAATCAGGGGCTGCGATGGTTTCGGCATCGAGGACGATTATAGGGTGGTGTCTTGGGCGGGCTCTGGGCCGTGGACGCGCGTGCGAAGCAGACGGACCTCGTGGTCGGTCAGGGGGCGGAGTTGCCCAGACTCCAGATCGCGCAGCCGGATGGGACCGAAGCGGACCCGGATCAGCCGCACCACCGGGTAACCGATGGCCTCGCAGATACGGCGGTTCTCCCGCTTGCGCCCCTGGTGCA